>NZ_JBBHKU010000059.1:0-73874 GCF_037389295.1 Stygiolobus sp. RP850M
CTTCTTCCTCGGCGTATGCGCAGAGCATTGCTTCTACGTCTGCGTAGCCTTCAGCTTTTGCTGTTAGGGCTACTTTGTTGTAAGTATCTACGTGTTCTTTTCCTTCCTTCTCAGCAAACTCACTGAGTAGTGCTTTAACCTTTAAGAGCTCGCTTATGTTCTTTGCTGTTTGTGCTATTTTTGCTTCTTCCTCGGCGTATGCGCAGAGCATTGCTTCTACGTCTGCGTAGCCTTCAGCTTTTGCTGTTAGGGCTACTTTGTTGTAAGTATCTACGTGTTCTTTTCCTTCCTTCTCAGCAAACTCGTTTAATATTTTTTCGAGGGCGAGGTAGACCATTTAGGTACCCAACTTATCATTATATTAACCGGATATATAAAGATTTGTTAAACATTTTTCGTATATATCTAAAAAAATTAATGAAGTTTAGGCTACATTTATGTTAGATTCAAGAAGTTTCTCGTAAATTTCCTTAGCTTTTTGATAGTAGATCTCCGCTTGTTTCGTAAGCTCTTCTTTCTCTTTTATATCACTGACTTTTTCTGACAAGAGCTTGCTTAATAGATATACAGTACACGTAAGCATAAATTCCTCTTTAACATCGTCACCTTTCTTATTCTTGATTTCGTTTAACCACTCTTTCATACTATTAACTCCCATATACTTTACGAGTTTTTCAAGAATTCCTTTAGCATGACCTAGCTCTACGAGAGACTTCTCTTTTACCATTTGAGCCTCTTCCTTTCTGTTAAGTTGGTACAATTTTTCTGATGTGAATGAGAGGAGTAGATGGTCTTCAGAATTAGCCATAAACAGTCCTTTTAGCCCCATTTCTGTTTGTGTTCCTTTCATTTACCCTCAACAATTAAAAAGCTCTAGTGTTATAAAAATATTTGAAAAAAGATGATGAATAACTCCAATGCTGAAAAGTGACGATGTAACCCGAGTCTGAGAAAGAATTATCATATATTGACGGATAATTTAATTTGTTATGATATCCGCAAAAAAGATGAGGGCTCTGGAAATAAACAGCGAAGCCATAGGAGTACCTACATTATTACTCATGGAGAACGCCGGCAGGAGCGTTAGAGATGAAATAATAAGGAGGTTTGATCCTGAAGGCCTTAAGGTCAAGGTATTTGTGGGACACGGTGGAAAAGGTGGAGATGGATTAGTAACAGCTCGACACCTTGCAGGAGATGGTGCAGAAGTAGAGGTTTTCTTATTCGGCGAAAATAAACACAAGGACGCTGTCTTAAACCTTAATGTAATAGAAGAGATGGACTATTCCGTAAAAGTAACCGAGGTAAAAGATATATCCCAACTTTCTCCAGTGCAGACTGACGTATTAATCGACGCGATGCTCGGTACGGGATTCTCTGGTAAACCCAGAGAGCCTTTCGCTACAGCGATAAAAGTTTTCAATGAAAGCAAAGGGTTCAAGGTTTCCATAGACGTACCATCTGGAGTAGATCCTGATACTGGTGGCGCACTCGGAGAGTATGTAAACCCTGACTTGATAGTGACATTTCATGATCTAAAGCCAGGTCTTCAATGTTTTTCGGAGAAAACAGTCGTAAAGAAAATTGGAATTCCGAAGGAAGCAGAAATATACGTGGGACCTGGAGACCTCGTCATAAACATAAGGAAAAGGGATTACAGAGCCAAAAAAGGCGATAACGGGAGGGTTCTAATTATAGGTGGGAGTTATACGTTCAGCGGTGCTCCTACGCTATCAGCATTAGCAGCTTTGAGAACCGGAGCCGATTTGGTTTATGTTGCCTCTCCAGAAGAAACAGCAAGAATAATAGCTGGCTTCTCACCCGATTTAATATCTATAAAACTTAAGGGTAAAAACATATCAAAGGAGAATTTAGAGGAGCTTAGACCGTGGATAGATAGAGCGGATGTTGTAGTAATAGGTCCTGGTATGGGTATGGAGCCTGAAACAGTTGAAGCCTCTAGAGTCATCGTAGATTACCTTAAGTCGTTAAATAAACCTGCTGTAATTGATGCCGATGCTCTCAAAGCCAATGCTGGGAGGGAACTTTACCCTAACGCGGTAATAACTCCTCATGCTGGCGAATTCAAGATTTTCTTTGGAGAGACTGTAAAGGAATCTATAAGGGAGAGGGTTAAACAAGTCATAGACGCCGCTAAAAGGTGTAAATGCACGGTATTGTTGAAAGGCTATGTGGATGTAATAAGTAATGGTTCGGAGTTTAGGTTGAATAAAACTGGTAATCCGGCTTTGGCGATAGGAGGTACCGGTGATACACTTACGGGGATCGTGGCTACATTTATGGCTCAAAAGGTTAATCCTTATACTTCCGCATATATGGGAGTCTTTGTGAACAGCTTAGCAGGTTCGACAGCATATCAAAAACTCGGTGAACATTTAGTAGCTACGGATATAGTTGATCACATACCGGAGGTGCTGAATAATCCGGTAGAGGCATTCAAAAACAAAGTATACAAAAGGATAATTAAAGACTAGGGTTTAAACGGTTTAAACGTCCTTTCACTTCCCTCTCATTTTCTTTACTATTTCTAAAGCCTTGTCTGCATGTTCTTCAGCTTTCTTTAATTTCTCAAGAACCTCTATGATTTTCCCATTTTCATCTATTATAAACGTGACTCTTTGTGCACTTGTTCCCTTTTCATTTAATACTTGATAAGCCTCGCTTATCTTTTTCTCTTTATCTGAAACAACCGGGAATTTTGCATTGTACTTCTCAGCGAACCTCTTTTGAGTACTTAAAGAATCTACGCTCACTCCTATGACTTCAGCGGATAGTTCCTTGAACTGGTCATACAGCTCTACAAACCTCTGTATTTCCCTAGTACAGCCTGGTGTGAATGACTTAGGATAAAAGTAAAGCACTACTATTAATTTGCCCTTATAATCGGAAAGTTTAACTCTACCACTGCTTGCTTCAGCTTCAAAATCAGGGGCATCCATACCTTTACTTAACGGCATAAGTAATCATCTAACCCACAATTTTTAATAATTTAAGCTTTTATATCATATTTTCACACGCGTTACTAATATGAGGAAAATACCTAAGACTATGTCAACTCAACACCCTGATAATGCCAGAGTGCCTGAGTGGAATAAGGGCGAAGTAATAAGCGGTGAAGGCGAAGTAATTGAAGCTTATTTAGCGTATTCTCATTATGGTGTGGATGAGGTCATGTGGGACGCAGAGGGAAAAGACGTAGATACCCACGTAGTCAGAAAACTACTTTCTCAACACCCTGAGTTTTTCAAGGAAAAAGTATTAGGTAGGGACATATTCCTGACTTACAGAATTCCGAACCCGAAGATTGAGGGAGCCGAAAAGAAAGTATTCGCGGAAACTCTTCAAAGTATTCCGATCACCTATGACCTAGCAGAGAAATTCTATGATACAAAACCTACCCCTCCGGTATTCGAGGTGATTCTTCCTTTCACTACTGATTATAAAGATTTGATCTCTATCCTAAAATATTATGAGAACGTGATAGTCAATACAGAGGACGTGAAACTCGTCGATGATATTTACGTGAAAGACCTTATAGGTGAGATAAACCCTAAAAAAATCGAAATAATACCGCTCATCGAAGACAGAGATTCTATGCTAAGAATAGACGAGATAGTAGGTGGTTATGTTAAAGCTCTTAGACCTCCTTATATGAGAGTGTTTCTGGCTAGGTCAGACCCTGCAATGAACTACGGGATGATCTCCGCTATACTTTCGGTGAAATATGCACTTAGCAGACTAGGGAAGATGGAGAAACAACATAACATATCTTTCTTCCCTATGTTAGGGGTAGGAGCATTACCGTTTAGAGGACATTTTAGTCCTGATAATGTAGATAGGACAATGGACGAGTACAGGGGTGTTTATACTTATACAGTTCAGTCAGCTTTCAAATATGATTATGAAGATGATCAGGTAGTAAGTGCCATAAGGAAAGTTAACGAGAGAGATGTGCAGGAGAAACCCATACTAAGTGATGACGAGGAAGATATTCTTAAAAAAATAGCTAGATTGTATACAGAAAGTTATCAACCAATAATAGAGAGTTTGGCAGATGCTATAAACAAGATAGCTCTTTTATTACCTAGAAGAAGAGCGAGAAAATTGCATATAGGACTGTTTGGATATTCAAGAAGTACAGGTAAAGTAACGTTACCCAGAGCGATAGCATTTACTGGAGCGCTTTACAGCCTAGGTATACCTCCTGAAATAATCGGTATTTCCTCTTTAGGCAAACTTAACGAGAAAGAATTCGAGGTATTATCCCAGAACTATAAATACTTTAAGTATGACATTCAATGTGCTGCTAAATTCATTAGCTTGGAGTCCCTTGAACTACTTAAACAGATTTGGAACGTGGATAAGGATACACTGACTAAGATAAAAGGAGATATCGATTTCGTTGAACATCAGCTAGGGATACACATTGGGGGAAATGACTACGTAAGTAGAAAGCATAACTTAATGACAAGTCTGGCGTTATTGGCGTTGAAAGAAGGACACATAGATGAAGCTAAGAATTACCTTTTAGAAATGGCTAAAATAAGAAGATCATTGGGATGAGAGTACTAGTAAACGGCTTGTTACAGTTTGACTCAGGTAAAACAACTTTTTCTCTATCTTTATTATCAACCTTAAGGCAGAATGGAATAGAATTTTTTCCTCACAAACCCGTGGCAGGTCATAACGCTTGGTACAGCTTTTCGACACTCTTAAGAAGTGAGGAGTTAAACGCTCTAGTTGGAAATGATGCGTTAAAATACTATGACGAAATAATACGATATAAGAGTGAAAAGAGCGGAATAATAAACATAATAAACGAGATTAATCCATTTGCAGTATTACTAGCACCGCCAGATTTACAAAAGATAAACTTTGATGTGAGGCTTTACAAGGAACTGATAAATGAAGGAGTTATTGTAATGTTACGTGTCTTCGACTGCGAATCGATATTTCATTTCTCACTACAAGGTTTCGAGAAGATAGTCCCAGACTCATTAACGGGAAAAGTTCTACACTTAAAGAAGATTTTTAAGGCTACTGAAATCTCTAAGGAAAAACTTCGGGAGCTTGTTGATTCTTCGCCTGCGATAACCGAGAAGTGTACACGGAGAGTTTTTCAGAATTACAAGAACGTATTAATCGAGTCATACAACGACGCGCTTTCCCCTAACTACACATCTTTAGACGTAGATTTAATGTTTGTAGTTACACCGGGTAAAGCATTCTTAATCGAGGAATTTAAAAAAGTTATAGGTCTCTTTACTTATCCTCCGTGGTTAGTTTCCGTTTCTTCATTTATGAAATATGTCAAGGTAGTGAGGTCATGGAATATCGAAGTAGGTAGGTACCAATTAAATGATAACCTCTTAGATTTCATTCTCAAATTTATTGATAAAAATGAGTAAATAAGAAAACAAAGTATAAAATTAAGGAAATAAGTTTTTAGATGATGTCAAATATTTTAAATTATGCAAGACAGATATGTCGATGTAAAAGGTGCTAAAATACATTTTATTGAAGAAGGAAGTGGAAAGCCTTTTCTTCTATTTCACGGTGCGAGATTTAACGCTCATACATGGGTCGAAACTAAGACAGTAGAAAGTATAGCCAATGCGGGATATAGAACAATCTCGGTAGATTTTCCAGGCTTTGGTAAGTCTACTAATGGGGGCTTTGAATCTCTTTCATCTTTTATAAAGGACTTCATGGACACCTTAGGGATAAGCAAAGCATATTTATTAGGTGCTTCCATGGGTGGAGAAGCAGTATTAGGATTCGCTGTAGATAACCCGGACATGGTAGATGGACTGGTGTTAGTCGGAGCTGTAGGTGTCTCCGCTTATAAGGACAAGTTGAAGAACTTAGTAGGCAAGAGAATTCTTCTGATTTGGGGTGAGAAAGACTCAGTATCTCCTAGAAGTAATGCTGAGCTTATAATGAAGACCGTAAACACGGCGAAGCTTGTGATAGTAGGCAAGCAACACGCATGTTACCTAGATGATAATGTAAGCTTTAACAACGTTATAGTCAACTTCCTGAAGGGAGAGTGAATTATGGATGAGGAGTTGAGAAAAAAACTAATGGAAGTTCTAAAGGATAAGAGACTTCTGGAGGTAATGAAACATTTAAGGAAGGCTAATGTTGACTATGGAAAGTCGATAATGCTGAATACAAAAATTCCCATTCAAGAAGTAGTAGAATTGTTAGACCGGCTAGAAAGGTTAGGATTAATTGAAAGGGTTCATGGTGCTACACTGAAAAATACTGAAGCAAAGTTTAAGCTCAGTAAAGAAGTTCATAAACACCATACTTACTACACTTTGACCAGAGAAGGAGACCACTTATTAAGACAGTTAGATGAGAAGGAATTGATAAAGGCATATATTGATTTAGTTAAAAACGACCAGTTCGCCCTGGATATTCTTAAGATAGCTGATGAGGTAAACGCAGATCACGCTCTAACTTATTCAAAGCTTTTGCATAAGCCGTTAGAAGAGATAACACCTAAGTTAGAGGAATTGGAAAGAATGGGTCTACTAGAAGAGGCTCAAGCTAAAATAATAAAATTTAGGGAGAGAAGGTCTAAGCCAAAAAAGGAGACTAGAACACATCATAAGTACTACGGTCTTTCAAGGATAGGAGAGTTAGTGGTAAGGGAGTTAAAAAGGCAAGGCGTAATACCAAAGTAGAAGACTCACATAGTTTCCTTAACTAGTTTATAAATTTCATTTAGAATACCTATTATATCGTGTTCCTCATTAAGCTTCTTCGATATTATCTCGTTGTTTTCCCTAATGATTTTTGTTATAACGTCGTTTACTTTCTTTCTCAATAGTAACTCCATCATCTTTATTCTTCTTTCTCTTATTCTCTTATCGAAGATACCTTTTTGCTTTAAATATTCCAGATGTTCCTCAAAAATATCTACCGTTTCTTTAATCCCTACTCCTTTAGTAGCTATCGTTTTTACGAGCTTAGGCTTCCATCCATCTCTATAATCTACTTCTGCTGTGTCGATAGCGAAGCGTAAGACGTTAAACAGCATTTCTGCTTCCACTTTATCAGCTTTATTTACTACGTATACATCCCCTATTTCCATAATTCCTGCTTTCAAAGCTTGTATTTCATCCCCAGTCCCCGGAACGTTTACTACAGCGATCGTGTGAACTCCGTTTACTACGTCTGTATCTGTCTGTCCAGCTCCTACAGTTTCAACTATAATTCTGTCGAAGCCAAGACCGTCTAATGCTTCAATAAGCATTAGTGCCTCAGAAGATATACCTCCTAGATGGCCCCTCGAGGCAATACTCCTAACGAATACATTCTTTTCCTCAACACTTGTCAATCTTATCCTATTGCCCATAAAAGAGCCCATGCTAAACGGACTTGAAGGATCTATCAGTATTACACCTACTCTATGGCCTCTAGTTACATATTCTTTGATTAACTCTCCGATTAAGGTGCTCTTACCAGCTCCGGGAGAGCCTGTTATTCCCACTACATGAGCTTTCCCTGATCTCTTCATTAATTCTTGTAAGCTCTCTAACCCTTCACTGGACATATATTCAATCTTTGTTAAAAGACGTGAAATTGATAGCTCGTCTCCTTCAAGTGCTCTTTCAAGAAGCAATCTTTAAGCCCCTCTTAGTAACTACCGCTTTAGTTATTTTCTCAGTAATCTCCTTCAAACTTGATCCGGGTAAAAATACTTCGTCAACTCCAATCTCTTTTAACTTAGGTATGTCTTGTGGGGGAATAACTCCTCCCACTACCAGCACTACATCGTTTAATCCTTTTTCTTTCATTTGTTGAACTACCAAAGGAACCAGTTCTAAGTGTGCCCCGCTTAGTATGCTCACTCCTATGACATCCACGTCTTCTTGCAAAGCTGCTTTAACTATTTGCTCAGGTGTTTGTCTTAATCCCGTGTAAACTACTTCCATACCCGCATCTTTCAAAGCCCTTGCAATTACTTTAGCCCCTCTATCATGTCCGTCTAAACCTAACTTAGCCACGAGAACCTTAATTCTTCTCTCTTGACTCATCACATATAATACCGCTTATACTGTTTAAAATCTTTATATGTATGAACAGAAGACAAGCCAGCTATTAAAAATAATGGGCCCGCGGGGACTTGAACCCCGGACCACCGGGTCTCTCTTCCAGATACCGCTCATCCCCCATAAAGGGGTCGTTAGACCCAATGTTCTCCATATCTGGAGCCCGGCACTCTACCTTGCTGAGCTACGGGCCCATTATCGATCATGTACTAAAATCGATTTGGAGACAAAGAAAATAAACTTAACTGAAATCAAGGAAAGAAGTTTTGGGAGGATAGTAGGAAAAGCAAGACTACGTAAATCAGCGCTTGCAATCTATCTTCACGGTTCCAGAGCCTGGAAGCTCATCATATATCATAAGGACAAGCCGAACCCTGTTTTAAGACTTTTCTTCTAGCGTAACTACATAGAGGACATAGTGAGATCACAGTATCCTCGCTATCTTTCTCGTTCACTAGTTTATTTACAAAAGAGTTTATTAAGTCGGCGAAGTCTTCATCATTTTCCAGCTCTTTCTCTATTTCTAAGTCTCCTCTCTTACCTTTAATAAGATAGTTTACCTCCGCAACAGATATACCGAGTAGTTCACCTATATCTTTTTGAGAATAACCTCTTTTAATTAACTCCTGAGCCAAAATACTCCTAATTGCTGGTATCACCTCTTTTATAGAGGTCTCGCAAGGAGCTTGAATCTTTTTACTTATTAACTTTTTTCCAGTAATAGTTGTTCACTACAATAAACATTCGTATTATAATTTAATAAAAGTTACTTTAAACTTTGTTAATTTACTCTCTCGTAATTTTTAATTATTTTTAACTACAATTTAGCTTTAAATAACCAAAAACCTCATCAACATCTTCACTAATTGTAAATCCGAGCTTTTTCCCTATTCTTATCATGGGATAATTATCTGGCAGAGTGTAAAATTTTACTCCACACAATTTTTCTTCTTTAGCCTTCTCTATCAATTTTTTCACAATCTTAGTTCCTATCCCTATTCTTCTATAATTTGGATGCACTACTAGAGCGAATTCTCCATCATTATATAAAGTTCCTTCTCCTATTATTTTTCCTTCAGATTCGGCTACTATAGTGTAGTGATCTCCTCCGCTCACTATCTTTTTTGCTTCTTCGAGTGTAAGCCTATGATAAGAAAAGAAACGTAAATAGAGATCTTCGGACGATAAAGAGTTATAAAGTTCTAGAATTTTTTCCCAATCTTTTTCCTCTGCTTTACGATAATTTACTTGTAGCTCCAAACTCATATTTATACTTTAGTAATCTGGTATAAAAACACTTACGATAATAAAAAAGGTGTAAAAACATGGTTATTTATAATCTACTTTTTTCTCTCTTACATGATGATTAGTAAAATAGCTGTAGTTGGAGCAGGTACAATGGGACATGGAATAGCTGAAGTAGCTGCACTTTCTGGGTTTGAAGTTGCTCTAATAGACATATCTTGGGATTTTTTAAACAAGGCTAAAGAACGCATTTCAGAGTCCCTGAACAAGCTAGCAGAAAGAAAACAGATAAGTGATGCTAAAGCTGCCCTGGATAGAATATCCTTTAACACCTCTTATGACATTGCTAAAGATGCAGATTTTGCCATTGAGGCTGTTCCCGAAAAGCTAGAGCTTAAGAGAACTGTGTTCAGGACGTTGGACACTGTTATGCCGTCACATGCAGTATTGGCAACTAACACGTCATCTATCCCCATTTCAGATATAGCAGAGGCGACAAATAGAAAGGAGAAAGTAATAGGGATGCACTTCTTTAATCCTCCAGTTATAATGAAACTCGTGGAAGTAATTCCAAGTAAATATACAAATCGAGAAACAGTAGACTTAACGATAGACTTAGCTAAAAAAATGAATAAGATCCCGGTGAGTTTAAAATATGAAATACCAGGCTTTGTCTCTAATAGGATATTTATCAGACTACTTCAGGAAGCATGTAGGGAAGTAGAGAGCGGAGAAGCTAAAATAGAAGAAGTTGATAGTACTGCTAGGAATAAACTTAAGTTACCAATGGGCTTATTTGAACTTGCTGATTATGTAGGACTCGACGTGGTAGTAGATATATGGAATGTATTGGTTGTCAGAGGAACTCCTGATGTAAACTGCTCAATGTTCAAAACTAAAGTAAACGAGAAAAACTTGGGGGTTAAAACAGGAAAAGGATTCTATACATATCCAGCCCCCGGTAAATACGCTAAAGTCCAACTGCCCGAATCAAGCAAGGTAGATCCCGCGAGGTTAATCTCACTCGCCGTTAACGAAGCTAGTTGGATGGTAGAAAATGGTATAGTGTCTGCTAAGGACGTAGATACGGTAATGATATACGGTTTCAACTTCCCAAAGGGGTTAATGGAGATGGCAGACGAAGCGGGTTTAGATAAGATATTGAAGAATCTCGAGGACATATATTCTAAGGGTTATCAAGCGTATAAGCCCACGGAGCTTCTTAGGAAACTTGTGTCTGAAGGTAAGATCGGGAAGGGCAAAGGAGAAGGTTTTCACAAATATTAATACTTTTTAAATAGTTTATACAATCTAAGTATATGTCAAGTGTATTAGCCGAATATGAGGCGATTCATCAAGAACTTAGGAGAGAGAATTTTATAAGAAACGCATATCCTCCAGACCCCTCTGAGAAATTGTGGAACAAAAAAGTAATGACAATGCCCAGAGAAGAGTTAGAAAAGCTGAAGACATTCAGGCTTAAGAGAATAGTCAAATGGGCTTGGGATAACATTCCGTTTTACAGAAACTATTGGAAGAGTAAAGGCTTCGAGCCAGACATGATCAAGAATTGGAAAGATATTGTGAAGATACCGATTCTGAGAAAAGATGAACTGAGAAAAGACCTTCAAGCTAATCCCCCGTTCGGAACTATAATGCATCCCGAGCTTGCTAAGAGAATAAGATTCGTAGGCGCTACATCTGGTTCTACGGGTCTTCCGACCTTCCAAGGTTGGGGTGCCTTAGAACTAGACTACTTCCAAGAGGGGCAAGCTAGGTACCTTTGGACTTTTGCTGGAGTAAAACCAACAATAGTTTATGCTAATTACCTCAACATGAGCGGCTTCTATAGTTGGGGTCCCCCAGTAGTTGAAACTGCAATGTGGAGATGTGGTGCTACAGCGATTGCTGGAGGAGGAGAGACTTTCTTCTCATGGAAAAACAGACACATGCTGATATTCAAATTATGGAAAGTCGACGTATTCGCAACAACCCCATGGCTGCACAGACTTATCGGAGAGGAAGCTAAGCTTGAAGGATGGGAAACACCATTCAAAGTCTTACTCCTCCACGGAGGAGCTGCGGCAGAAAATACAAAGAAGAAACTATTCCAAGTCCACCCTAACGCTAAGTTAGCCATAAACGTTTGGGGCACTACTGACGGTCATATGGCCGTAGAGATACCTGGTTCGGAAGGACAACTGGTAGTATGGGAGGACATGGAGATATTCGATATAGTAGATCCTAAGACCGATGAACCGGTTTCCGAAGGGGAGAGAGGAGAGCTAATAGCAACATTGTTAAATCATTTCACCATGCCTTTGATCAGGTACAGTCTGGGTGATTATGTAAAAAACGAATTCATAACAGATCCTGATCCAGTGTATGGCATTACTCACATGAGATTCGCAGAACCTATACCTGGAAGAGTTGAATGGATGTTCAGAGTGAAAGGTAAACTACTATTCCCGATATATGTTGAAGACGCTGTAAATGAGATACCTGATACGACCGGTATGTTCAACCTCGTGATTTACGACAACGAAATGGATAAGCTGAAGATTAAGATAGAGACAAGGAAGGAATTAGTTGACCCTCAATACGATAGACAAGCTAAGGAGATTCTAGCTAGTAGATTAGGTATAAATTCTGATGATGTAGAGATAGAGTGGTTAAAACCCGGTCAGAGCGTCTGGACTGGATATAAGTTACAAGTCTTCCTTGACCAGAGAAAGAAGAAATAAACATGTAACAGATAGAAAAATAAAAAGAGTAAAATATACTATATTTTCGCTCCTTTTTTATTTACTATATCCTATTTATGAAATTGATAATTTTGGTTATACGAAAGTTTAAAAACTTTAAACACCAATGTATACCCATGGGACTAAGAACTGGAGAGCAATATTTAGAGGCAATAAAAGTTAGGAATAAGGCTGAAATTTACGTGATGGGTAAAGAAGTAAAAGACGTAACCACTCACCCATTTCTTAAACCTTCAATAATGGCATTTAAGGCTACCTTTGATGCTCCGTGGGAAGAGGATACCAAGGAGCTTGCAAGGGCATGGAGCCCTTTCATTAATGAAGAAGTAAACAGGTTTAATCATATTCACAGATCACCAGATGACTTAGCCGCTAAGGTAAAACTCTTAAGAAAATTAAGCCACAAAACTGGAGCTTGTTTCCAGAGATGTGTAGGTTTTGACGCACTTAACACATTGTATATCATAACGGAGTTAATGGCACAAAAGGGTAAGACTGAGCCTAAAGAAAGATTTGTTGAGTACTTGAAGACTGTTCAAAAGAAGGACTTAGCATTAGCCGGAGCGATGACAGATGTAAAAGGAGTAAGGACGTTAAAGCCGAGTCAGCAAAAGAACAAAGACGCTTACGTGAGAGTTACAGAAGTAACAAAGGATGGTATATACATTTCCGGTGCAAAAGCAAACATTACAGGTGTAGCTGCCAGCGAAGAAATAGTAGTACTCCCAACTAGGGCAATGGGTCCTGAAGACCAAGATTATGCTGTAGCATTCTCTATACCTACTGACACAGAAGGGATCAAGATCATAGTTGGAAGACAATTAAACGACGCAAGGAGAATGGAAGGAGGAGACATAGATGCATTACCTTATTTCTACAATCATGAGGGGCTGGTAATATTTGACAACGTATTTGTTCCAATGGAAAGGGTGTTCTTACTAAGGGACTGGCAATACACTTCACAGCTCGTGGAAATATTCTCTGCATATCATAGGCAAGGTTACGGAGGGTGTAAAGCCGGTCTGGGTGATGTAATAATCGGAGCCACATATAACTTAGCAAAGCAAATTGGAGTTGAGAAAGCTTCTCACGTTCAAGAAAAGTTAACAGAAGAGATTTTCCTTACTGAGACAATGTATGCTGCAGGAATTGCCGCAAGTCTAAATGCGGTTCAGCCTTGTCCTAACTGCTGGTGGGTAAACCCTATGCACGCAAATGTTACAAAGCACTTAGTAGCTAGGTTTCCCGCACAGATATCACAATTAGCAATAGACATAGCAGGAGGAATCATAGGAACTGCGCCAAGCGAGTGGGATCTAAAGAACCCTAAACTAAGGGAGTATATTGCAAAATACTTACAGGGAGTAGAAGGTTATACAGCTGAAGATAGATTAAGAATGGTTAGGCTTTTAGAGAACGTGAGCATGGGCGTTGCGTTTATGATAGAGTCAGTTCATGGTGCAGGTAGTCCAGCTGCCCAGAGAATAATGTTCAGTAGACTCTATGACTTAAACTATTCAGAAGAAGTAGCAAAGAAGTTAGCTGGAATGAAATCTAACGTAAAGTTCACTGAAAAGGCAGAACCGTGGAGAGATACTGAAACCGAGAAGTTAGCGAAGAGTAAATCGATTGAAGAGAAAAAGCAACAGTAAAGTATTTTGTTTCTTTCCCTTTTTCCTATTCACTAGTTGTTTTACTCTAACAAATTAAATTTAAATAAAAAATTCTAAATCTTCTCAGATGTTAATTTCTTCATTATAATTATTATAATTCTCTAATTATTTTTCTGGTCTGTGTACTTTAAGCGTTCTTCATCCCGGCCAAACTCGTAATTATACCACTTATTTAATCTATAGTTTAAATATGGGTTATAGTGTTTTCTCAGCAGGGTAATATAAGATTCGTAAAAGAGGGAAGAAGTATTATGTTTACAAGATAAAGAAGGACTCAAAGGGTAACGTAAAGGAACTTATGTTGGTCCTTTAGACAAGATGATCGAATTTTATATTAGTAGGGGAGGTGTTAGGGGTATCCCTAATGTGGGGGCGGCGGGATTTGAACCCGCGACCACCAGGGCCCAAGCCTGGCATCCTAGTCCAAGCTAGACTACGCCCCCATGTTGTTATTTTTTATTAACGCGTAATTAGTTAAAAACGTTTTCGCTCTAGCCTCCTCAGACTAATAATTACTTGTCTCGTAATAGATGTTAAAAATAAGATTTTTACCTCAACTTTTAGCATGTGGCTTAGATGATAAAGTGAGTTAATGACGTGATTATTTAATATCTGATACAACAACTCCTTAGGCGATTACGGCTTTCTCAGTTTGTTCAGTGTCACAGTATACGCTAACGGAATTATTCTAAACGTTTACTTGGTTGATGTGATTCGGACTATATATGAGGTCTAAGTCTTCAACCTCTAAACATTAAAGCTGAAATGCTCTATACATTAAACGTTTATTAATACTATAATAGTCCAAAAATTTCAATTAGGTCTTTATTTCATCTCTAGTTCAAGAATTAAATTAGACAAACCAATTATTACAAATGACTTCAAATTAAAATTCACTCCCATATTTAGGGGAAAATTATTAAGAGAATATCATAAGTATGACTCAACTTAATACCGTAAGGTTTATTTATGATAGTATCGTAAGATACTATGATAAGATATGGCGAAGGTAAAGTTCAAGTATAAGGGAGAAGAGAAAGAAGTAGATACTTCAAAGATAAAGAAGGTTTGGAGAGTAGGAAAAATGATATCCTTCACTTATGACGACAACGGAAAGACTGGTAGGGGGGCTGTAAGCGAGAAAGACGCTCCCAAAGAGCTATTAGACATGTTGGCAAAAGCCGAGAAAGGAAAGTAAATAAAGTAAGAAAAAGTAAGAATATGTACTAGTGATTTTTACTTTTTTATATTTTCTTGTTTTTCGTTTCCCCTCCTTTATCTGATACGCTAAATTGAGCACTAGGCTTATTTCTGATGTAGTTAGAATATAGTGATCACACTTGAAATGGGATGAACGAAGGATAGCCATCATAGAGGAGTTGAAAAAACGAGGTATAAACCCCTATCCACAAAAATACGAAATAACTCATACTATTCCTGAGATAAGGAAATTTGAAAGGAGTGAGAAACCTACTGATCCCTTCATATTCGATATTTCTACTGCTGGTAGAGTAGCTAATATACGGCGCCATGGAAAGATATCGTTTGTAGACATATTCGATGAGGGCGAGAGGTTACAATTACAGCTCAGAGTGAATGAGCTAGGAGAGAAATACGAGGACTTCTTTAGGATCGTAGATCGTGGAGATATAATAGGCGTGAGAGGAGATTTATTCTATACGATGAAGGGAGAGCTAACACTTAGAGTAAAAGATTACACCATGTTGGCTAAAGCACTAATAGAGCCACCAGATTGGACTAAGATGTCCCCAGAGTTCCGTTATGCCCATAGGTATGTAGATTTTCTCTATAACGACTCAGCGAGAAAGGCTATGGAAATCCGTTATACTACTATAAGAACTATTAGAGAATTTTTGTACTCAAAAGGTTTTGTTGAGGTTGAGACCCCAATTTTGCAGCCCGTTTATGGCGGAGCACTGGCAAGGCCTTTTAAGAGCCACGTTAACTATCTTAATGAGGACTGGTATCTAAGAATATCATTAGAGCTTTACCTCAAGAGGTATATTGTTGGAGGTTTCGATAAGGTCTTTGAAATAGGTAAAGTCTTCAGAAATGAAGATATAGATGTTACTCATAACCCCGAGTTCACGTTGTTAGAACTCTACTGGGCTTATGCAGATTATAATGATATTATGAAGTTAACCGAACAAATGATCCAAGAGGTTGTCAGGAAGGTTAAAAGTAATGACCTCAAGCTAACGTATACGATTGCAGGAAAGGAATATACAATAGAGTTCTCTCAGTTCAGGAAAGTGTCCATGTTAGAAGCGGTATCGGAAGCTTTGGGCAAGAGTGTTGAGGAGATGACTGATGAACAATTGAAGGAGCTTATGAAGAAGTACGAACTAAGACCTAGAGGCGACACCTACGTTAGGGGACTTATGATAGAGAAATTATTCGATAAGTTGGTAGTTCCCAATTTGATCCAGCCTACGTTCGTAATAGATTATCCGATAGAGACTACGCCCCTTTGTAAGCCCCATAGATCAAAACCTGGACTTGTTGAGAGGTTCGAGCTTTTCATAGCTGGGATGGAGTTAGCTAACGCATACACCGAACTTAATGACCCTATCCTACAAGACCGGTTGTTCAGGCAAGAGCAGGAAATGTTTAAGAAAGGGGACGAAGAGGCTCACCCCTACGATAAGGACTTTATCAGGGCGCTAAGTTACGGAATGCCACCGACTGGTGGGCTTGGTATAGGTATAGATAGGCTCGTGATGTTGCTCACAAACAATATGAGTATCAAAGAAGTTATACCCTTCCCGATGTTGAGTGCTAAACTTATTGAGGAGGACTGAGGGATAGCACTATCGCTCCTATCAATACTACTACGAGAAGTCCTTGAATAACGTAGGACACATTTTCGCTTAATCCGACTTTTTTGATCAGCTCAGTAAATATTTTTCCTCCGTCAGTAATTATTAGCGGTGCACCGTTGAGTAGTGCCAAACTAAAGTTTATCGTGAACATCCAGTACGCAAAGTCTAATATAGCATAAAGTATAGGTGGGTAATAGTAAGTTATGTAAACCCCTATTTTGTGGTCTGGGGTCGTATTTAGAGTTTTAATTATCACACTACCGTTTGGAAGTAGTAAAGTTATGTTAACATGTGTTGATTGGCTCAAATAGTAGCTGAACTGATCAGGAGTATTTACTTTATGTCCGTCAACAGCTAGTATTACTGAATTAACTGGTATCGATGTATTATAAGCTGGGTAATGAGGTACTTCAGCAACTATTTGAAGACCTTGGGAGATTAAAGGCGGTAGGTAAAACACAAAAGGAAAGACCATTCCAGCTAATATTAGGTTCACTGCTATCCCTGCCGAGATTACTTTCAGTTTTGCAGATATTGGAGAACCCATGAATTCATCTTCATCTGGTTCAACGAAAGCGCCGGGAAAGAAAAGAAGTAGTAAGATGCCTCCTCCTTTTACTTTAATTTTATTTGATGTGGCAGATATTGCATGCGCTAGTTCGTGGAGAGTTACAGATATTCCAATAGCGAGTAATAACCAAGGTACTTGATTGATCCCTATAGTTACACCTGGAATAATTGGAGTTAATCTCGGTACTTGAGATTGAGCTACTTGACTAGGTGATATGAAATAGGCGCTAATTAAATTCAGAAACACGTACACCACTAGTGATATTCCACCCACCATTGACACAAGTCCTAAAATAAGGGCTATTTTCTCGAAAATTTTGTAGTACCTTTTATTGGCAATATTTGGAAACCACTCACTTCTCGTTCCTTTTTTCCAAAGCAAAAGGAAAGGGTATATTTGGAATCCGCGTCTTTCAAGCTTATTTTTAATGAGGTATAAAACCAACCAAAATATTACTAGCCCTAGGAAAAACAACTCAGGAGTGTTCACATTTTATAACTAATTCCAGTCACTATTAAATCAGATGGAAGTAGAGTATACTGAGAGGCATTGGAAGTTGTTAGCTGAAAAGAGAGATAGGGCTTTACGTATTCTCTCTAGATTACGTATATTGGCACAAGAAGGTTTTACATATGGTTCCGTTGCAAGAGGAGACGTTCATGAGGATAGTGATATAGACGTGGTTGTGTTTTCGCCAGACATCTTGAAACTTGACTTGTTAAATGCCGACCACAAGTTCATTGTTCAAGCTACACCTTTTTCGACTCCAAAAGCTTATATTTCTTTAGACCCTGATGAGAAAGAGGTTATCTCTTTTCCGTTATCTAAAATGTCCAGAAAGGAAGTAGAGTTTTATTATTTTGGTGGGCTGGTTTCCGCCCAAGATATTGAAAAAGGTATAAGAATTTCAGGAGTAAACAAGAAGCTAATGATAATTATCCCTACAGAGAAGGGTCACATTGAAATACCTCTCAAGGGCAATGAGGATTATGCAGCAAAGGTTTTGAAGAACGTATCTTATGACACAATTTTAGAACGTGAGAGACTATTGACTAAAAGAGAAGATAGGGGTCACTCAGGTGTATTTCTTAAATACGAACTGGACATAGATGAGAGTTTTGAGAACGCTATCAGAAATTTATATAAGAATAACAAATATTTCCGTAGAGCTATTGATGTTAAGAGGTAAGGTAGGAAATCGGCTAGAGATAGAAAGTAAAGACGTCAGACCTACACACATTAAGGAATTAAAAACATTTTTAGTGCTTATTAATGGGAAATTTTTAGGTAAAGCTTACTACTTTTCTGGTAGGGGTTATTACACCCCTTGGTTAGAGATAGATTACGACCCGTGGTTGAGAAATGAAGGACTAGAAGACGAATTTTTCTCCTTTGTGTATCATTTCTTGCCACCTGGTGGGAAGTTTTTCGTGACCTATTTGAAAGACCCGGAAACCAAGAAGATGCTAATTCAGGGATATAATCCTGCAGATACCCCACTGGGTTTCTCCCTCATCAAAGCGGGTTTTACTTGGTTTAAGGACTGGTATTTTCCTGAAGGTGGTAACGAAGGAATTCCTAAATTACAGGCTAATAAGGCTTATAATGAAGAGGACGAAATGAGGGAGTTAAAGGAGCTATTAGGTGAAGTTAAAAGGGAGGATGTAAGGAAATATATTGAAGAGAGAATTGCTAAAGGGAAATCCTGACATAGGTGTTTATACGGCATTACCCAAAGGCTGTGAATTATGTAGGCTAGGGGGTAAGCTTGTAGTTTATATGACTGGAAGGTGTGGTGATAACTGCTATTATTGTCCGGTCAGTAACGAAAGGTTCGGTAAAGACGTAATGTATGCTAATGAGGCAAAAGTAGAGACACTACGTGATTTCATATATGAAGCTTACAGAATGAACGCCTTAGGGGCTGGGATCACTGGAGGGGATCCAATATTAGCACTCAACCGAGTGGTAAGATTGATCAGAATGCTAAAAGATGAGTTTTCTTCAGTCTTTCACGTTCATCTTTACACTAGTGGTAGGTATGTAACTTACGACGTTTTAAGAGAGTTGCAAGCAGTAGGTTTAGATGAGATAAGATTTCACCCAGTTAAAGATGAGTACTTTAAAGCTATTGAGAAGGCTTTAAAGTTCGATTTCGATGTAGGAATAGAAGTTCCCTCGCTACCTCATGAAAAAGATTATCTGGAAAAAGTTATTAAGTGGGGTACTGAGAAGGGAGTTAAATTTATCAATATTAATGAATTGGAGCTTACGGAGAGGAATTTTCAACCCCTTAACGTCCAAGGGTATAAGGTTAGCCACGGTCTCACTGGGGTAAAGGAGAGTGCTGAAGTAGCATTATCACTACTCAGAAGATACGAGACGTGTAATTTAGCACTACATTACTGTAGTTCCGTCTATAAAGACGTTGTGGAGACTAGAACCAGATTTTTGCGGATAATCAGGTATTCCTCCAAACCTTACGAGCAGGGGACTCCAGAGGGAACAGTAGTAAGGGCTATTGTCAGGAGTAATATGGATTTGTCGGATTACGGAGAGAAGATAAGTGATGGTATATGGGCTATTTCTCCTGAGTTCTCCAACCTTTTTTCGGAGGTATTATTGGTAGAAGAACATCCAGACCAGAGGAGATTAAGAATATCAGAAAAGTTAGTTTATCCTAAATCTGAGTAATGCAACTATTCCAGTAAGGTTTTTCACTTGATAATAAATAGTTGAATCCTTTGGTACGATCATCACTCTTCCTCTTTTCCTTTCGACATCTTCCAATACAGGCTCTATTTCTTCTCTCGTATCAGCTGATAGGTAATCTTCGATTACAAGCAACGTGTCTACTGCACCGTACTCTATAGCTTTTTTAACATCGTCTTTCCCGTAAGCTATAAGACCAGTGTCTTTCGACAGATTTTCCATGATCTTTTCCATAACTTTTACCTCTTCTGCTAGTTCGTAATCTCTATAGACTTGGTTAATAACATCTCTTCTCAGGATCTCGTTTAAGCCGTTTCTGGTGGCTGAAGATACGCTATCTATATAGACCTTTACGTTTTGTAAATGTTTTGCAACTATTTCCTTAAAAGGACCAGGGCCAGCCAATACCACTACGTTAGTTGAGAGAGAGTTTAGGTAGCTCCTTATCTCTTCAGCGACTTCTTTAGCGTTCTCTTCTATTATTCCTTCATTCTCTTTATTAGGTGATGGTAAACTTCTCTCTTGTAATATTCTAACCCCTTGAGCCATAGGTGTTGCTATTAAATACTCGTCGAAGTCCACTAATGCAATAAGTAATTTCCCTTTTTTCTCAGCTTGTCTCTTTATTTTTCCTAATGAGAACTCAGACCACTTTTCCTTTATTATTATTATTTCGTCTCCTAGATCTAGGTTAATGGTATGATGAGCCCCCTTTATTCCGAACCTCTCTGGCGCATTTAAGATTATTCCATGTATTCTGAGTCTAGACGTATATTGTTGAAATTCAGTATGTTCTACTTGAAGTTCTACTGTCATAGGTATCCTCCTACTATCCTTTCCTATGCTTACGTCTCTTGTAGTTCTTGCTATTACTATATCTCCTTTTTCAAGAATCAAGTGTAATATCCATAAGTCGTCCTCGTCTTCCACGTGTAATTTTATTACGTTTTTCTTTTCGTCAATTTCTAAAATCCTCATTGCTAAATAAATTAGTGTGGAAGTTTGGTAATTATAACTAATGCGAACGAAGATGATCTTAACGAGATCTACGCAATAGAACTTGAGAGCTTTGATAATCCTTATCCTTACTCTTTACTCAGGGCTTATTATTTTTTAGCAGGCGACTTATTTTTAGTTGCAAAGGACGAGAAAGGTAAGGTATTGGGATATTCTTTAGGCGTGATTCAATACGGTTATAGAGGTCATGTGGTATCTATTGCAGTAAAAAAGACGGAAAGGAAAAGAGGGGTGGGCTCTATGCTTTTAATGCAACTAGAGTCGAAGTTTAGATTAAAAGGTTGCTCTCACTCGTATCTTGAAGTTAATTACGGAAATAAAGATGGAATTTCTTTCTATAACAAACTTGGATATAAAGTGGTAAAATTACAATTAAATTACTATGGTAGAAACCAACATGCATTTATTATGGTTAAAGATTTGCTAGATAGAATTGGATTTGAGTGATTGATTGCCTTTATAATACATGAGAAGTGGTATATAATTTATGATTAAAGACTTTTTCATACTTGATTTTTCATATGACGTAATTGACAATATACCAGTCATCTTTATCTGGGCGATTGACACTGAAGGGCAAAGGACTGTTCTTCTAGAGAAAAATTTCAGACCGTATTTCTATGTGGTTGTTGATGAAAAAGAAGTAGACTATATTATAGAGGAAATAAAAAAGCTTAGTAAGTCTGGATCACCAATAACTGATATAATTCCAATCAAAGGAAAGAAATTATTTGGACAACCCGTTACTGTATTAAGAATAGAAACACTGATACCCGCTTACGTTAGAATATATAGGGATGAAGTTCTTAAAGTTAAAGGAGTAAAGCAAGTGTTAGAGGCTGATATAAGATTTTACATGAGGTACTCAATAGATAAGGACATAAAGCCATTCCATTGGATTAAAGCTGAGGTAGAGGAGGTAGGAAATACTAACTTCAGGGTTAATAAGGTCTATGAAATCAAGAACATAAAAGAACAATACGTAGGTTCCATACCGAAGCTTAGAAAGCTTTCTTTTAGCATTCAAGTGTATTCTAAACAAGGCTCTCCTAATCCTAGAAAAGACCCTATAGTAGTAATTGCAGTTAAAACAGACGATAGTGCGAAGCAGTTCGTGGCTTCCGATTCTGACGATAAACAAATAATTAAGGAGTTTGTTGCTTTCTTTCAGGATTATGATCCCGACATTGTTTATGGCTTTAACACTAACTCGTTTGATTTACAGTATCTTTTGGAGAGGGCTCATTCTAAGGGCTTAAAGCTAGATATTGGTAGAAGGGTTAATGGGGAACCCTCACAAGGTGTTTACGGGCACTATTCGATGACTGGAAGATTAAACGTGGACTTGGCTGGCTTCGTGAACTCTGTATCAGAGGTAAAAATCAAGACGTTGGAGAACATATGTGATTACTTGGGGATTGTCAAAAAAGAAGATAGAGTTAACTTAGAGTGGTATGAGATACCTAAGATGTGGGAAGATAAAGATAAGAAAAACAAGGTGATTCAATATGTAGCGGATAATGCAAGGTCTGTATATCTTCTTGGCGAATCCTTCCTATCTTTTGCAATAGAGTTAACGAGGATCACTGGACTTCCACTAGACCAGCTATCTATGGCGAGTGTAGGTTACAGAGTGGAGTGGCTATTAATGAGAGAGTCAAATAAGTACAACGAGCTCATACCGAATAAGGAAGAGAGAACTGGCGAAAGTTATGAAGGAGGGCTAGTTATATCACCTATTCAAGGAATTCATGAAAACGTAATAGTCCTCGACTTTTCATCAATGTATCCCTCTATAATGATCAAATATAATATAGGTCCCGACACGTTAGTTAAGGGTGAATGTAATGATTGTTGGGTCTCGCCCATAGGTCATAAATTTAGAAAGGAACCACCTGGTCTATACAAATTCGTATTGGAGAATTTGGTAAAGGAGAGGAGGGAGATTAAATCTAAGTTGAAAGAAACGAAGGACGAATATGAAAAACGATTGCTGGATGAAAGACAAAAGGCGTTGAAAGTAATGGCAAATGCTTTTTACGGTTATATGGGATGGATTAACGCAAGATGGTACAGCAGAGAAGGTGCTGAGGCCGTAACGGCATGGGGGAGGAGTATAATAAGTGATGCTGCTAAGATCGCTACGGAGCACGGGTTCAAAGTAATTTACGGTGATACGGACTCTATATTCATAAAAGGAAACGGGGATATAAACAAGCTCCAAGAAATGATCTCTCAGAAGTTTGGTATAGAAATTAAGGTGGATAAAGTATACAGAAGAGTCCTCTTTACAGAGAGTAAAAAGAGATATGCAGGAATAACAGAAGACGGAAGGATTGACATTGTAGGGTTTGAAGCTATCAGAGGAGATTGGTGTGAGTTGGCTAGAGAAGTGCAAAGGAATGTAATAGAAATCATACTCAGGACTGGGAAGGTTGATGATGCTGTTAGATACGTACGGAAGACTGTTCTTTCCCTAAGACGTGGAGAGTTCAAGATAGAAGATCTCATAATTTGGAAAGGCTTGGATAAAGATGTTAATGAGTACGGAATTACAGCTCCTCACGTAGTTGCAGCAAAGAAGGCAATTAAAGCAGGATACTTGGTGACTAAGGGAAGTAAGATAGGTTACGTTATTGTTAAAGGTACTAATAAACTTTCGGAAAGGGCTGAACCTTATTTCCTTGTGAAGGATAACTCTAGAATTGATATTTCGTACTACGTAGATAATCAAATAATTCCATCAGCTATGCACGTGTTAAAAGTATTTGGTATAAAAGAAGATTCTCTTAAAAGTGGCGGTACGGACATATTAAGCTTCTTTAAGAAATAGACGATGTCCTAGGATATAACATCAGAGATACTCAACAATTCAAGGTTTTTAGGTCTCTTTGAAATACCTCCTATCCTCGCTCCTATCAACATACTTATATTTTTGGAGGAAGCTAAGTCTACCAATCTTTGTGTTATTACCCCATCAAACACGATATATTTGACCCTGTTGTCGTTTGTATTCTCCAGTTTTTGGACTATATCTCTAACCTGGATTTTTTCTATTATGTTCCAGTTCTCGTCATAAAGTATACCTTCTAACGTCCCAGGCAGTTTCTTTATTTCTTCAACTACATTAGGCGGAATGTTTATGGTTATTTGTTGTTGTCCTGACTTTTGAATCTGTTCTTCTTTAATACTTACGTTAGTTACAGACACTTGTTTAGTCTCTGGAGCTATCGCGTCTCTTATGGCTTGCTGAGCCTCTTGTTGCTTCTTTAAGTATTGAGATACTGTCATCATGTTAGAAAGTGCTTTAGCTATCTCCTTTCCAGTTAGTTCTTCAACTTCTTTTCCTGCTGGAGCTCTAGCGACATAATCAAGTTTTATGTTGCTCATCATTAATTGCTTAAGTATTAAGTCTCCTCCGTGATCACCGTCTAAGAAAGCTATTACTGTTTTCTTTTGTTTTGCTAGGTCTATTACGCTTTGAGGGATCTTACCAGTAGCTCCTTCAATTGCAATGGTATTTCTATACCCGTATTTGAGTAAATTTATTACATCGGCTCTTCCTTCAACTATTATGAGTTCTGGATCCTTTTCTACATCTGGGCCTGCGGGCAATTTTTCGGGACCATACTCTATTATTTCTCCGGTCTTTACGGCTGAAGATATTTCATAAATAACTTCTCTTATGTCAAGTGTTCTTACCTTAGACCAATTAGATAAAATTTCCTTTGCTCTGTCGATTATCCTCTTTATCTTTTCCTCTCTTATATCTTGAATTTCTACTAACTGGAATTTTGCATTATAGGGTCCCACTTTATCTACGTTTTCGACCATAGCAGCTATTAGTGCAGTTTCAATTCGATCTAAGTTAGAAGGAATTATTATTGTTCCTTCGCTTCTACCTTTAGTAGTATTTATCTCAACTGATATTCTACCTAATCTACCTTTATCTTGTAATTCTCTCAAGTCGAAGTCCTCTCCAAATAAATTCTCGGTTTGTCCAAAAACTGCTCCTATAACATCAGGCTTATCTACAATACCCTCTACTTCAAATTTAAGGACTATGTTATATTTCATTTTTTCACACCTTCTATTTATCTACTTACACTTTTTTCAAGATCTGAGATAAGGGATTCGTATTTGGTCTTAGAGTAGAGACTTTTTCTAATTGGATCTAAGATCTCATTTAGTCTTCTCGCTGTTGCAAGCTTTAAGTCTAATGGATGTAATTTGCCTTCAGCGAAAGTTCTTTCTAGTTCTTCATAAGTCTTAAACTCTATATCTCCACCATACTTTACATCCCTTTCCACTTTCAAGGTGGCTCCCTTGTTCGCAAATATGATGTACTTATTAATTTGTAGAACTGGATTATCTTCTATAACTCCTTTAGGACAATACGCACTTCTCAGTTTAGCTTCCACTAGCTCGGGTGGGTCATGAACAAAAATCGCAGTTTCTGGTTTGGACTTACTCATCTTTATAGAAGCTAAATAGTCGTCTTCATCCATCCCTTGAACGTTCATTCTTTGACCTCCTTGAAGTCCTACTAATAAAGGAGTGTGAATTGCTACTATCTTCTTCTTGCCCAATTTATCAGCTACATCTCTGGCAAGCATGTGAGCCTTTCTCTGGTCAGTTCCTCCTAGGGCTATATCTAGGTCTTGGTAGAAAATGTCAGCAACTTGCATAGCCGGATAAATTAATTTTGAAGTGTCAAGCTCAGCTTCTTCAGCTTTTCTTCCCATTATTGTAAGAGCTCTCTTCATTCTCGCAAGGCTCGTACTCTTAGCTACTTTAATTACTAGAGCCCAGTAATTCGGGTCTTTCACGAATTCTTCAGCATAAACAACTTTTACTTTACTCATGTCTACTCCGTAAGAGTTTAACACCTCTATTGCGTATTCTCCGGCTAAGCGAATTTTCTCTATATCTCCTCCTAGCTTGTCATTTATCCATGCGTGCCACGTGGCAACTAATATTGACATATCAACGCCTGCTTCGATTAAGTCCTTAACCTTCTGTGCCCATATTAGCCAACCTATGTGGAACAGCCCACTAGGTTCAAAGCCTATATATCCCTTTAATCTATTTCCTTCTTCCAGTTTTTTCTTTAGTTCTTCTAGTGTTACTATTTCTTCCGTATTTCTCCTTATTAGATTTAGCTTTTCGTCTACGTTCAAAGTAAGCATCCCCAAAATAAAGAGACTAAAATAAAATAAAAAATCCTATTCTTCAGTGAGTTGCTTAAGGAATAGAACGACCGGATGAGTCTTGCCCAATTTTTCAACTAAATCGTTGATTATGAAATTGAGATCTATGTCGTTTTCTATCACTTTTTCGATAAGAGCCTCTGTAAACCTATAATAATTAAAGAATTCCCTTTCATTAACTGAGTCTTCTCCATCATCAAAAAGCCTGAAGCTGTCTATTGTTTTCTCGCTTTCTTTTATCTTTCTCATTAGAGAAGTAAGATATTCATCCACAACTTTTTCAATACATAAAGAAGTAGTGCATAACTCGACTTTATCGATTATTGTTAAGGGCGATGGTGGCATAACTAGAGCCCGAATAATATTGTAAAAATCAACTAAAAAAGCTATTATTCTCCCATCACTTTAACGAGAACTGTTCGATTTCTTGGCCCATCAAACTCTAATAAGATTATCCTTTGCCAAGTTCCGAGATCCAACGTTCCTCCAGTAATTGGTACTACTCTTGAATTTCCTATTATAGAAGATATCACGTGAGCATGTCCGTTATTATCGATTATATTATGCTTGAATTCCCCCTCTGGAGGAACCAACTTTTTAGCCCATTCTATGTAATCACTCATTAATCCCCTCTCGGCTTCATTAATAGTTATTGCACAAGTTGTGTGCTTTACTATAACATAGGCTACACCTTCATTCACACCTTTTATACTCTCTTGAACTAGGTCTGTTATATCTATACTTTCAAAACGACTCTTGGTCTTCACCTGAAACTCCTTTGAAAGTATTTTCATATGCTTAATATTGCAATTCCTTTTTTATATTATATGGACTTAGAAGGTATCGCTAGGAGATTATATCCTAATATAGAAGAAATGAGAAAGAAGATTATAGAGGAAATTGAGTTTTACAAAGGGAAAGATTATCAACTCAAAGGGCAGTTAACAGATGCTATAATAGAAGAAGTTAAAAAGTCTATAATTGCATCAAAAATAGAACCACTTCTTTCCTACCCGGTAACCGGTCTCAAGGCTGGTGAGGCGGGATTAGGCTCTAGGGGGAAAGGTGACCATATAATTCATGAAAAGATCCTGAGTTTAAGTGGCTTAAATAAATTCGAAGATGCTAGAGTTAACAAGAACGTAGTAGTCTCGATTGATGGAATACATTCCCGATTAGCATACTTCCCCTTTTTAGCAGGTTTTCACGCTACAAGAGCTGCATTAAGGGACGTTATGGTAAAAGGTGCAGAACCGATAGGAGTTCTGGTTGATATACATTTGTCTGACGACAGTGATTTGGGAATGTTATTGGATTTTGAGGCTGGAGTAATGTCGGTTACGGAGTTTTTAGGTATTCCTATTCTTGCGGGTAGTACGTTAAGGATCGGAGGAGATTTAGTTATAGGGGAAAGGATCAGTGGAGGTATAGGAGCCGTGGGTTTATTGAAGAAAGTCTTCTTTAGCAGGGATAAGATCGAAGAGGGCGACTATATAGTTATGACCGAGGGAAAAGGAGGAGGTACTATAACTACTACTGCAATTTATAATGGTTTTTATGATGTAGTGAAGGAGACCTTATCTCTCGTAGACTTAGTTACATGTAGAGTAATTAGTGAAGAATCTATCGTCAACAAGGTTCACAGTGCTACTGACATTACTAACGGTGGAATACGTGCCACGGCTTACGAGTTGCCTGAAAACTTGGGTATTGAACTTGAAAAAGAGGTTTTTATCTCGCTTATAAACCCCAAAGTTTACGAGATGCTAAACTCTTTGGGAATAGACCCTTTGGGTTTATCCATAGATTCTATTGCGATTTTCACTAAAGAGCCTGACGTGATACTGAAAAAACTTACTGAGTCTGGTATAAGAGCTGGTATAATTGGTCGTATAGTGAGGGCCGATAAGGGCAAGCTTGTCGATGAAAGGGGAAACCGATTAGAAATGGGATTTAGAGAGTCCCCCTATACTCCGATTAAAAAAATTATAGGAAATAAGACAAGTTACAGCGAGGAATTAATTAGACATAGGTTGAATGATGCGTTAAAACTCGTAAAGGAGAAGAAAGAAAATGTATTGAAAACTTTAAAAGCAAGTTAGTAATTAGGTGTATAAGCTGATGCTAATGTCGGAACAACAGCAGTTTAAATATATCGTTAGGCTTTTCGGACAAGACGTAGATGGTACTATGAAGGTTCCTTACGCTCTTGCAATGGTTAAAGGGATAGGCTATAACACCGCAAGAGCTATTGCTAGTAAATTAGGTCTTGACAAGGACAGAAGGTTAGGAGAACTTTCTGACGAGGATATAAAGAAGATAGAGAATTATTTGACTGATAAGAAAATCCCTGAGTTACCTACATGGTTGTATAACAGAAGGAGGGATTATGAAGAAGGTGTAGATTTACATTTAGTTACTTCTGATTTGATATTTTATGTTAGGAACGATATAGAGAGGGAGAAAAAGATTAGAAGCTGGAGAGGAGTAAGGCATTCTCTAGGACTTAAGGTTAGAGGGCAGAGAACAAGGACTACGGGTAGAACTGGAACTACTGTAGGTGTGAGAAGGTCAAAGGCTGCTCAGCCTCAAGCTCAAGCTCAACCTAAAGCACAATCTTCCGGTGGTGGGGGTTCTTCAGGTGGTGGACAAGCTAAGAAGTGAGGTGGAATAGATGGGAGATCCAAGAAAAAGCAGAAGGAAGTGGGCAGGTCCGGGTCATCCTTGGATAAAGGTAAATCTAGATAGAGAACAAGTTCTAATAGGTAAGTACGGTCTAAGAAACAAGAGGGAGTTATGGTTAGCACAGACGATAATAAGAAACTTTAGACATCAGGCGAGGTCTTTATTGGGTTTACCCCCAGCTGAAAGGGCTGTAAGAGAGAAACAGTTAATTGCAAAGTTATACAGAATGGGAATATTAGATAAAGAAAATGCCACAGTTGACGACGTATTGAGCTTAACAGAAGAGAGTTATCTGGAAAGAAGATTGCAGACAATAGTTTACAGAAAAGGTTTAGCTAGGACAATATATCAAGCTAGACAGCTTATAGTCCACGGTCATATAGCACTAGGTGGTAAGAGAGTTACGTCTCCCGGTTACATAGTTCAAAGAGGTGAAGAGGATATGATAGATTACTATCCTACTTCACCGTTTAAACAGTATCCACCAACACAAACTTCTGGAGGTGAGGTAAATGTCCAGCAGGCGTGAAATTAGGTGGGGTCAAGCAAGGATTTATGCATCACAAAATAACACAATAATAACGATAACCGACCTTACTGGGGCGGAGATAATATCTAAAGCATCCGGTGGCACTGTAGTAAAGGCCGATAGAGAAAAGCCATCACCTTATGCAGCTATGTTAGCTGCTAACAAGGCGGCAAGTGATGCATTCGAAAAGGGAATTTCTGCAATTCATATAAAAGTAAGGGCACCGGGTGGTTATGGCTCTAAAACACCCGGACCCGGAGCACAACCAGCTATAAGAGCGTTAGCTAGGGCTGGATTCATAATAGGAAGGATAGAAGATGTAACGCCTTTACCCCACGATACTATAAGGAGACCAGGCGGAAGAAGAGGAAGAAGAGTATAAAAAGGAGACTACGAGTGTTTTACTATGTCTATTTCAGTACTTCGTAAAGATAATCTTTCTTTGTCATTAATAGTCTCAGAGTATCCTCTAGAGTTTGTAAATTCCATACGCAGAGCTTCAATGCTGTTTGTACCCACAATGGCTGTAGATGAAGTATATTTTATAGAGAATAACAGCCCCCTTTACGATGAGATTTTAGCACACAGGTTAGCTATGATCCCATTTACATCTGATGAGGCTTTAGAACATTATCGTCCACCTGAAGAATGTGCGGACTGCAAGGAAAATTGTGATGGATGTTATTCTAGAGTATATTTACAAGTTGAAGTTAATGACCAAGGCTCTATGATGGTATATTCTAAAGACCTCAAATCCGAGGATCCCGCAGTAGTTCCTATAAACGACGCGATTCCTATAGTTCTGTTAGGTCCGAAGCAGAGGATATCACTTGAAGCTAAACTTAGGCTTGGATACGGTAAAGAACACATTAAGTATAGTCCGGTTTCAGTTGCTATCCTGAGGTATTATCCTAAGGTTGAAGTCTTGGATAATTGTGAAAAAGCAGTAGAAGTTTGTCCGGAAAGAGTATTCTTGACAAAGGACGGCAGGGTTGTAGTATCAAATGAGCTTGCTTGTACCTTATGTGAAGAGTGTCTTAAGTATTGTAGGGGGAAAATAGAAGTATCAGCAGTAGAAGGAAAGTACATACTTGAGATCGAGTCAACCGGCAGTTTGAAGCCAGAGAGAATTTTAATAGAGGCAAGTAAAAGCTTAATACGCAAATTAAATGAATTAAAGGGCAAGTTAGGGGTTGTATGAAAATGGCAAGCACAAACGTTATGCTAAGAAAGCTTATATACACTCTCGAAAAGCAAAAAAAGAACCTTTGGTTAGCTGTAGCTGAAGAACTCAAAGCTCCTAGTAGAAAAAGAGCTTACATTAACTTATATAAAATAAATAAGCACACGAAACCTAATGATATTGTGGTAGTACCTGGTAAAGTATTAGGTATAGGTTCACTCGATCATCCAGTTACTGTTGTAGCATTGTCCTTTTCTAAGTCAGCCAAAGAAAAAATTGAGAAAAGTGGGGGTAAAGTTATGAGTTTATATAAGGCAGTTCAGGAGTTAAAAGACTTTAAAGGTAAAACCGTGAGGTTGATGAAGCAATGAGTGAACAAGTTCAGAAGACCCAAAATGAAGTAATAGTTAATGCAGAGAACCAGATTCTAGGAAGAATGGCAACTCATATTGTGAAACTCCTTAAAGAAGGAAAGAAGGTAATAGTAGTTAATGCAGAAAAGGCAGTAATAAGCGGTCCTAGATCTAGAGTTATACAAGGTTACAGTCTCTTGTTCACTGTTAGGACTATGCAGAACCCTGCAAAGAACGGTATAAGAAGACCTAGAAACCCTGTAAATATAGTGAAGAGGACTGTAAGGGGTATGTTACCTAAGAACAGAATGGGTAGGCAATACTATAAGAACCTAATTGTATATATAGGCGTTCCTAAGGAGTATGAAGGTAAGCAGACGATTAGGTTCGAGGATGCTGATGTGAGCAGATTAAAGGGTAAATATATAACTGTAGCAGAATTATCTAAAGCCATAGGAGGTTATGTAAATGGCTGAGCAACAAAAGACCGTTATAATTACGTCGGCAAGAAGAAAAATGGCAAGAGCTAGGTGCTATCTAACTTCAGGTAAAGGTAGAGTCTACATTAACGATACCCCCTTGGAAATCCTACCGATAGAGGTAGTTAGAATGAAAATAATGGAGCCTTTGATGCTAGCAGGACAAAATATAGCATCCTCGATCGATGCCAGAATATATACTAGCGGCGGAGGAGTAATGGGGCAAGCGGATGCTGCTAGGATGGCTTTAGCTAAAGCTTTAGTTAAGTTTACTGGGAGCAAAGAGCTTGAGCAGATATATAAAGCCTATGATAGAACTATGTTAGCTGGCGATCCAAGGCAGACCGAGTCAGAAAAGTGGATGAGGTATAGTGCGAGAAGATGGAGGCAGAAGGCATATAGGTGAAATCTTATGATTATTCCAATTAGATGTTTTACATGTGGCTCCGTAATTGCTGATAAGTGGGAGCCCTTTGTAACTCGAATATCGGCAGGAGAGGAACCGGGAAAAGTGTTAGATAGTTTAGGAGTGAAAAGGTATTGTTGCAGGAGAATGCTTTTATCCCATGTAGATATAATTAGGGAAGTTATACATTACACCAGGCCGATTTGAGGTGGAGAAAATGAGTGAACAAGAAAAAGGTGGTCAATTATCTGAGGAGGAGAAGGCAGAACTTCAGAAAACAGAGAAAGGTCAATTAATCGAGCTATTAGTGCCTCTAGATATGTATCTATCGTCTGGAGTTCACATAGGGACGCATACGTGCACGGCTTACATGGAGAGATTTATCTATAGAGTTAGACCGGAAGGTCTTTACGTGCTAGATGTCAGGAAGATCGACGAAAGGTTGAGGATAGCAGCTAAATTCCTTGCTAAGTTTTCACCTCAAGGTATATTAGCCGTAGCGTCGAGACCTTACGCATATACTCCTACTCAGAAGTTTGCCCAAATAGTTAGAGGTAAAGCTATAGTAGGTAGATTCCCGCCAGGCACTTTAACTAATCCATACTTATCTAACTATATAGAGCCAGAAGTTTTGGTTGTAACAGATCCGAGAACTGATTTGCAAGCTATTAAAGAAGCTTCAAAGGTGGGCATTCCTATTGTGGCCTTCTCAGATACGGATGCGAAGGTAGACTTCATAGACGTGGTTATACCTGCAAATAACAAGGGTAGGAAGTCGCTAGCATTACTTTATTGGGCTTTGGCTAGGCAAGTATTAAGAGAGAGGAAGGAGATACCAGCTGACGGTGATATACCAGCAAGGGTCGAAGACTTTGAGACGAGGCTGGCGGAATGATAAGAATACCAGCAGTTGCTGGTGCATTTTATGACGCAGATCCCGAGAAACTAAAGGAACAGATTAAGGAATGTTTTTTACATCCTTTGGGCCCTGGAGAATTACCCTCAATTCCTAAAGAAAAACCTCAGAGAAGAGATAATTTATTTTTCATAGTCCCGCATGCAGGTTACATGTACAGTGGACCGGTTGCAGCCCATTCCTATTACTATTTAGCACAAGAGGGTAAACCGGACACAGTCATTATACTGGGCCCCAATCACACGGGCTTAGGTTCTTTTGTATCAGTTTGGCTTAAGGGAAAGTGGAGGACTCCTTTGGGTGAAGTTGAAATAGATGAGGATATTGCTATGGAATTAGTGAGGCTAACGGGTATTGTTGATATAGATGAAAAGGCCCATTTGTACGAGCATTCTGTGGAAGTTCAGGTTCCTTTTCTCCAATATTTGTTCGGTTCAGAATTCAAAATAGTTCCGATAGTTATAATGATGCAAACACCCGATGTTGCGGAAATGTTAGCAGATGGTATATACAAGATTATGAAGATATATGAGAAAAAGAAGGATATTGTAGTGATTGCAAGTAGTGACCTGAATCACTATGAGCCCCATGATAAGACGATCGAAAAGGACAATATGGCAATAACTGAAATCGAGAAACTTGATTATAAAGGTCTTTTCAAAGTCGTCGAAGAGAAAGACGTTACTGCTTGTGGTTATGGGCCGATAATGACTGTGTTATTACTGGCCAAAAAATTCGGTAAGAAATCGTATGTGTTGAAACACGCAACTTCCGGTGATACTTCTGGGGATAAATCAGCAGTAGTAGGTTACTTATCAGTGAGGTTCGGTGATTAGTCTTCCTATACCCCTTTTCGGAATACCCCTTAAGGGTATAAATAATCCTATCCTAGTTGTGTTCTCTGAATTTGACGTGAACGTAACAAAAGATGGTAAGATGAAACTACCAGAGAAATTTTACGATTTATTCGAAGAGGCTACAGGGTTTAAGTGTAATATATCCTTAGCATTTGATAAACATGTTCCCTACTCTTCCTCATACATATACTTGTCGGACTTGTATTTTAGAAGGAGTGTAAAAGAATGTGAGATACCGATATCAGAGGAAGAGATACAAGACACGTTATTAATGATAGACGACGCTCTTTTTGACTCGGAACTGATCAGAGCTCTTAGGTATGCGTTTAAGGTAGGTGTTCCCGTTCTGTATAGAGATGAAGAGGAGCCCATAAGGCTATCGTTACCTAACTTCACCTCTACTTATCTCTTCAGTTATCCCGTAGACCTTTCCTCTGTGCGTTATATAGATAACTCTTTAGTTCATCTAATAGGGATGATTCCGTTAGATTTTGTAGAGACCAGAGATCTTAATTTACTATATGTAGAGAACGGTTTGTGGGAGTCTCTATATGGAATTCCATTTGTGACCAGAAAGGATTGGAAATTAATATGGGATTTAAATTATGTTACAGCAATAGAGGTAAGGGGTGCCTAAGATTACAATCAGCAACAGGAAAATAGAGCACGTTGAGATCTGCCTTTATGAGAAAGTTGAAGGATACACTTCTACACTACTGGAAAACGTGAGGCTAGTTCATCAATCATTGCCTGGTTTTTCGCTCTCTGATGTAGATACGTCAGTAATGTTTTTGAAAAAGAGGATGTCAGCACCAATAATCGTCACTGGAATGACTGGAGGAACCCCAGAGTTGGGGAGGCTAAACGGGCTCATTGCCGAGGCTGTTGAGGAGTTCGGCTTAGGAATGGGAGTTGGAAGTCAGAGAATAGCTATTGAGAAGAAGGAAACCAGAGAGACTTTCTCTATTGCAAGAAAACTGGCACCAAGTGCCCCTATTATTGCTAATATTGGGGCTCCTCAACTGATGAAAGGTTATGGTATAAAGGAAATAGAGGAAGCTGTCAATATGATAGAGGCTGACGCAATAGCGATACATCTTAACCCTGCACAAGAGGTTTTTCAACCTGAGGGAGAGCCCGACTATTCTATGGAAATTCTACATAAATTAAAGGATATTTCACATAATTTAGGAGTTCCGGTAATAATAAAAGAGACTGGTTCTGGGCTTTCAATGGAAGTTGTATCGTTATTTTACTCTAACGGTTTTAGGTATTTCGATGTGTCAGGACAAGGAGGTACAAGTTGGATTTCAGTCGAAATGTTCAGAGGTGAGAGAAAAAACAACTGGAAGACTGAAAGTGCTAGACTTTTTTCCGATTGGGGGAATCCTACAGCTGCATCAATTGTAGAGACCAGAATTAGCGCTCCGGACGCCTATATAATAGGTAGTGGGGGAATAAGAAACGGCCTGGATGTAGCTAAAGCAATAGCCTTAGGTGCAGATATAGGGGGATTTGCATTACCAGTACTGAAAGCTGTTATGAGCGGGAAGGATTCCTTGAGAGAATTTCTGAAAAAGACTATTTTTGAAATAAAGGCAGCAATGTTTCTAAGTGGCTCTAAGACAGTCTCCGATTTAGCTAAAGCTCCTCTAGTTATAACGGGTGAGCTAAAAGATTGGCTTGAGTCAAGAGGGATAAGCTTATCTACTTTAGAGAGTGTTAGAAAGAGAAGAACATGATTGATGCGTACTTCAATGAGATTCTGAAGGATATTAACGCTACGATAGCTAATTACATTAAAGGCGATGTCAAAGAGTTATACGAAGCGTCCTACTATCTCTTTCAAGCTGGAGGAAAGAGATTAAGACCGTTAATGTTAGTCGCTTCTTCTGATCTCGTCGGTGGTGAAAGGAGACGAGCGATTTTAGCTGGCTCTGCCGTAGAAGTATTGCACACTTTCACGCTTATCCACGATGACATAATGGATCAGGACACGCTAAGAAGGGGGATGCCTACCGTTCATGTAAAATACGGAGTGCCTATGGCAATCCTTGCTGGAGACTTATTACACGCTAAGGCTTTTCAAATTCTTAACGACGCTCTCTCGGGAATGGAGTCAAATCTGATAACCAAAGCTTTCCGCATTTTCACCGACGCTATTCTGGTAATCTCTGAGGGACAAGCCCTTGATATGCAATTCGAAGATAGAAAGAGCATAAGTGAAGGAGAATACCTAGATATGATTAACAGAAAGACCGCTAAACTGTTCTCAGCGTCTACAGCTCTAGGTGCATTGATAGGAAAGGCAACCGATAACGTTGTAAAGAAACTGGAAGACTTCGGGTTATTATTGGGAATATCATTTCAAATTGTTGATGATATACTAGGTCTTACAGCAAACGAAGAAGAATTGGGTAAACCATTATACAGTGACATTAGGGAGGGCAAGAAAACTATTCTTGTAATAAAGGCGTTAGAAATGGCTAGTGAGGAAGAAAAGCGAATAATTCTACAAAACTTGGGGAATAGGAACGCCTCTAAGGAGGAGTTAAAGCAAACTGCGGATATTATAAAGAAATACTCTCTGAATTATGCTTATGAATTAGCCGATAAATACTATAAACAAGCACTAGACAAATTAGATTCAATAGAATGGAAAAACGAATTAGCGGGAAAGGCTTTAAAATATATAGCTGAATTTACCGTAAAAAGGAGAAAGTAATGGAATACACAGAAAGGTCGTTTTTTCCGATAATACTTTCAATAGTAGTAGCTTTTCTAATTACCATTATATCAACTAAGTGGGTTATTGAGGAATCCAAAAAGAAGGGTTTTGTAGGAAAAGATATTAATAAACCTAATAAGAACGAGGTACCAGTTTTGGGAGGAATTGGAATAGTAGCGGGTTTCGTAGCAGGCTCTTTTACATACTTAGTTAGTGATATAGACTTTTCGAGCTCTGTTGCAGAAGTAGATAGGACAGTAGTTTCAGTATTAATATCCTCGCTGGTTATAGGATTTTTAGGATTGGTAGATGATATATTTAATTTAAGGCAGTCTGTAAGGGCTTTCTTACCAGTTTTCGCCTCGATTCCATTAGCAATATACAGTATCGGGCACACAAAAATATCAATACCCTTTTTAGGAATAGTTGACTTCGGGGTTTTATTTTACGTGTTAATTCTACCGGCTACAGTAACAATAACCTCAAACGCTTTCAACATGTTAGAGGGTCTTAATGGATTAGGTGCAGGAATGGGTCTTATAATGGCATCAGCATTAGCATATATCGGTCTCAGATCAAACGGTCCTTCTTTTCACTCAGGAGTATTGGCACTAATTATGGTATTTGTACTTCTAGGGTTTCTCATCTTCAATATGTACCCGGCTAAAGTATTCCCGGGAAATATCGGAACTTATTTCATAGGCTCCGTAATCGGTTCAATAGGCATCGCGGGTTTTATGTATACGGCATTATTCTTCTTATATATACCATATGTGTTTGAATTCATACTAAAAGCTAGAACCAAATTTAAGGGAGTATCCTTTGGAAAAATTTCCCATGAAGGTTATTTATACTGGGACGGTGCACCTAATTCCCTTACGCATGTAGTTATGAAAATGGGAAAATTTAAGGAATATCAAGTGGTTGTAATATTATGGATTATTGAACTGGTATTTGCTATATTAGCAATAGTGTTTCAAACGACAGTGATCAGGATATGAAGTATTGCAGTTTGCTTAAGTGTTCTTTAATTCAATAGGTAGTTAAGTTAATGATAATTTTTAGTGTGTTAAGTAAGTACCTTAGTCTATTAGAGCTCCATCAGAACAACTAATTTAAGTGTTTGTTCTGGCTGAGGATCGGAACTAAACTCTTTTATACTCTAAGGAAGATCATAATAATTGCCGGGGTCGCCTAGCATGGTAGGGCGGCGGCCTGCTAATTTGATGAGTTGAAAGCCGCTGGGGTTACTCCCCGCGCGGGTTCAAGTCCCGCCCCCGGCGCTATTTTTGGGTTCTTTTAACTCATGATTTTTGACAATTATCAAAACTTTTTACTTACTTAAAGTAGTTTATTTTATGCGTGCAGCTGTTCTCTTCAACTACAAGGAGCCGATAACAATTCAAGATATTCAGATAGACGAACCTAAAGATAACGAGGTCTTAGTACAAATTACAGCTACCGGTATGTGTCATTCTGACGTTAATGTATTTGTAGGTGCTACCCCAGTCCCACCTCCAGTAGTGGCAGGTCATGAAATAACCGGAGTAGTCAAGAAAGTGGGAAGAGGTGTTACGAGGGTGAAGGAGGGTGATAGAGTAGTTTCAGCTTTCATTCACCCGTGCGGAAAATGCAGAAATTGTATATCAGGAAAGGAGAACCTCTGTGAAACACAAGCCTCAGTCAGGCTTAAGGGAGTCATGTTTGACGGCACTACGAGATTAAAGTTGAAGGACGGTAGAGAAGTTCACACATTCTTAGGTGGGGGTTTTGCCGAATATGCGATAGTTCATGAGAACGCGTTAACGGTTGTCCCTAACGATATACCTCTTGAAAAGGCGGCACCTCTCGGGTGTGCTGGAATAACTGCTTATGGCGCCGTAAATAACGCGAAAATCGAGCCCGGGGAGACAGTAGCTGTAGTTGGAGTTGGTGGCGTAGGTCTTTCAGTGATACAATTGCTGAAGGCAAGTGGAGCTGGAAGAATAATTGCATTAGGTACGAAGAAATGGAAGCTTGAAAAAGCCATGGAGTTAGGAGCTACTGATGTTATTAATACTAAAGAATCTGATCCAATAAAGACCTTAAAACAGATTACGAACGGAGGACCTGATGTAGTTATTGAAGCTGCGGGGACTCAGGAGACTATTCAAATGGCTGTAGACGGAGTGAGGATAGGTGGAAGAGTTGTCTTAGTTGGACTACCTCCAGTTTCAGCACAAATTCCCTTAAGGATTGCTTCTATAGTTAGAGGTGGAATTACGATTATAGGTAATTACGGTGGTAGGCCTAGAGTAGATATGCCTAGGTTACTGGAGCTAGTAAGGTTAGGGAAGTATGATCCTAGCAAACTGGTAACTGGTAAGTTCAAGTTAGAAGAGATTAATGAAGCTGTGAAGGTATTAGAAGAGGGCGAAGCTATAAGGAGTTTAATTGTACCATGAGGATTTCCGCTGCTATTTTCGACCTTGATGGAACTCTTGCTAATACTGCCTTAATTCATAAAGAGGCATGGGAGATAGGGCTAAAAAAGTTAGGGATTGTTACAAATGTAAAAATCGAATATTTGCTAGGGAGAAAGACGTCAGATATAGCTAAATTGCTTGCAGGTGAAAGATGGAAGGAACTAGTGGAAGTAAAAAATAAGGAGTATATACAACTAGTAGAGACAAAAGCGGAAGCTACGAAATGCGCTAAACAAGTTATTTCTTATTTGATTCAAAAATTTGTTAAAATAGCTGTTGTTACTTCATCTAACAGAATCTCAGCTACGAAAGTCCTAAGTAAAATAGGAGTAAATTATGATGTTTTAGTCACGTCTGATGACGTAGTGAAAGGAAAACCTGATCCAGAGCCGATAGTAACCGCACTAAATAGTCTTGGTGTCATGCCACATGAAAGTATCGGAGTAGGGGATACTGAGGTAGATGTAGAGGCTTATTATAATTCACGGCTTTCTCGTATATTTTTCGTGAAGTCTGGTGTACCTTTTAGCGAGGAGAAGGTCAGGTCTAAAAACGCGATAATAATAGATTCTTTGTGTGAGCTGTTTGAGTTAATTTCTTAATCTTAACAGATAAATTAGTAGATGGTCGGGGAGGGTGGGGGGTCTAGCCAGCCCCTGTAACCCGCATGGCTTAATGCGGGCACCAGTAACTCCCATACCATAATACCTGTTACCTCCAGATCCTAGCCTAACGATGAGTGCCGCCCGATGGGGCGAGATAGTTGCGGGTCTTCCCTCTGGAGGGAGGGAAGATACCGCATTGACCGGGGGAATCGGCCAGGTCCGGAAGGGAGCAACCGTGCCCGGCTATCCGCGTTCATCGGTCACCGGCATGAGAAGGGCTAGGGAAAGTCTGGGGTGATAAGGGTTATGGTATGGGAGAGCCGACCGCTACAGCTTATTTTCCTTAACTATTTTATCTTTATTATTATTAGAAAAATAACAAATTATTTTGAATTAAACTTAGTTAATTTAAACTTAGGAGAGTTTTACATAGTTAATTTATAAAGTACAATCATTATAAAAATAGTTGGAGTGACGTATATGGGTCTAAGGAATTTAGTTGTTTCACTTTTCCAGTTAGACAAGGATTGGACTACAAGAATAGTAATGGGAATGCTAGTAATGGGTGTAATATGGGGATTGTTAGGTGTAATAGACTCTTTAGCGGTTAGAATGCAAGAGACTATGTGGACTACTTACGGTCTGTTACCATTATCTCCACAAGAATACTACGCAAGCATAACATTACATGCTGAAAGGGATCTGTTCGGATTTGCACAACAAGTAATTTACGCAATCATCATATACTTTACAATCAAACTATTAAATCTACAGCCTAGAGCAAAGTGGCTGCTAAACGTGGCATTCATAGCGCTTAATATATCTATGATGTTCATGGAAGGCCCTATTTTATTAGTAAACCAACAAGGATTCGACAACTACTTCTCCGCTGGTTCTTGGTACTACTTATCTCCTATAGGTATACCCGGTTATTCTCTCTATGTAATTAGTCCGCTCTTTTTCATAGGATGGTTACTAAACGACGCATTCGTGTATCTTGGAGGAATATGGATCATTTATCACTATTACCTAGCATCAAAGCAAAGTAAAGAGAAATTACCAGTTCCGCTAGTATTCTTCCTGATGATTATATTACTATTCATGATAGGTTACTCTGGGGTAACTGTAGCTAATGTTTGGGATATACTAGCGTTTGCTGGTCTTGTAGGCTTAAATGCAATTGCAAATCAAATTGCATTCTGGATATTTGGCCATGCTGTAGTTTACATGGCATGGCTTCCAGCAGTAGCTGCAATGTACCTATTAATACCTACACTAGCTAACAAGCCTTTATATAGCGATAGAATGGCCAGAGTGGCCGCAGTACTATACTTAATATTCTCTAACAACATCCCAATTCATCACTTATACATGGTTAACTTGCCGATTGTTCTTAAAGTACTTCAGGAGATATTAACTTATGCAGTAACTGTACCTACCTTTATGACATTCCTTAACCTCTTTGCTACTGTAAAGGGTGCTGATGTGAAGTGGAACGTGATAACTGCCTTTACAGTAACTGGCTGGGCTGGCTCGATATTTGCTGGTGTAACTGGAATCTCTAATGCTACAATTTCAGTTGACGCGATAATTCACAATACGGATTGGGTAGTAGGTCACTTCCATGCAATGATTTTGTTGGGTATAGTACCAGAGGCTATGGCAGTCCTATATTTTATGTTGCCAATGATGACCGGTAGGTCTTGGTATTCTATTAAAGCTGCATGGATTCATTTCTGGGGTTATTTAATAGGTTCAATATTGTTTATCATAGGCTTAGAACTTGAAGGTCTAGATGGCGTAGTAAGAAGAGCTGAGATAATACCCAGAGTCCCATACTTAACTGATGCTGTGAACTTAGCTACTGCTGGTGCTCTTATAGCTGAGTTAGCTACTTTAGTATGGTTCCTGAACCTCGTAATGACATTGGTTAAAGGAAAATTGTTGAGGGCTGAAGGCTTAGGCTTAGGTCAGCTGATCAACACTGTAGCAATGCAACTAGATTGGTCTAATACCGGCATAAGTTTAAAAAGTCTTGAAAATACATTAAATATGAGATTTATGAGAAAAGCTTTATCAACGTGGTGGGGTCTTGCACTATTAGGAGGAATATTGATCATAATAAGTGCTATACCCCTTCTGCTTGTCGGTGATGCATCAGAAGCATCTAACCCATTAGAATGGGCTTGGATTTCTTTATTAACACTTGGTGTCATTTTAGCTGGTGTCAGCTCATTAAAGGCAGCTAACACAGTTTAAAGGGAATAGTTACTTTTTTATTATATGAAGTTTATTTTAAAAGTTGTAAAAATTGGGGTGATTAAATGGTTAGTAAAGAACAATACGAGTGGATTTGGACTGGATTTGCTATTGTGCTTCTCGCAATAGTTGTAGTTACCACGTTACCTCAAGTTTTTACAGTAGGTGGAGATGCAGCAGTAGTAACTCATGATATTCCGAGTAAAATTCATCCCTCTGTTGTTGCCACAACCGTAAATGCAATGCAATACGTATTTACTGTCAGCGAGCACGGGGGCGGTATAAACTCTGAATTAGTATTACCTAATGGTTCAACATTACCGTTCTACTATAATCTAATGGTAGTTCATCCAGGTCAATATCTTAACATGACAATGTATGCGGTTACGGGTAAGACTGCAACGGAAAACATGTATATACCGGTATACAACGCTAAATATGTAGTTGATACCCAGATTGTCCCTGGCCTAACGCAGTATGCTGTGTGGTATGCTGCAAATGTTAGCGGATATCCAATAGCTTGTGGAGCGTATGCTTTTATGAGCGGAGAATATAACGGTCCTTGGTTCTCTTATCAGGTAGGTGAAATATTAGTGATTCCACAGTCTGGTTACGCTTCTCCAGCTGCAATCCAGAGGTATATCACAGCATCAAATACTGCTCATACCAGTGCTTTGGTTGGTGATCCTTATAATCCACCAATAATAGTTGAGAACTCTCCAAACCCTGTACTTACAGTTGTCTCCGATAAATATGCTGCATTTAACGACAGTATACCTGGGCCAACGTTTGTAGTTAATGCAAATTCCACTGTAACAATGAACATAATAATTCCAACTCCATCTGGAGACCATAACTGGCTAAATAACTATTCAGTTACTGGTGTAGCTTCTCCCATTACGGACTTATACGTTGATGTGTATGCTGTATGGTGGAACGGTACTATAACTCCAGCTGCTACTCCTCAGAAGATACAGTACAATACTCCAATGACATTCACCTTCACTGCTAAGGCTCCAGCTTACGTATATGGAATAATTTATCCGGCATTCTATAATTACGATCTAGACGGAATGTCTAATTTACTTACTGGAGAAGATATGGGTTATGTTATGTCCTTATGGGGAACTGTTATTGTTGAGGGGTGAAATAAATGGTCAGTTTCTTTAAACTCTTAACTTTAGGATATGTCTTAGCTATAGCAGGGCTAGTATGGGAGATAACTGAAATAACTTTACATGCTGTTGCAGTGCCCTATGTATTGCCGTTTACTGTATCGGCGTTTATAGGGTTTATTGCCTACTATCTATTCGTTTACTTTGCTCCAGCAGATGAAAAAGAGTCTAAAGACTAAGGTAATATTTTTTCTCTGAAATTTTTCCTTATTCTTTGAATAACTTCTTTCTCTTCAATTTTCTTTAATTCGCTTATCTTTTTAATTGTTAAAGACACGTTACAAGGTTTATTCCTTACGTATTTTTCGGGACCGAGAAATGGGGAATCCGTTTCCGTCATTAGATAATCTAAGTCAATCTCTTTTACTATCTCTTGCCTGTATTTATCCCTTATTAGTACTGGAGGTACTGAAATAAGACCACCGAGATCAAGTATTCTTTTCGCGTCTCTAATGCTACCTTCATAAGCATGAATAACAAAACGAACCTTGTAAGATGGTAATAAGGCGAGCAAATCATTTATCCCTCCTCTGACGTGGATTATAGAAGTTTTTCTATGTTTTTCAGCTCTCTCTAGAAAGAGAGAAAGAACCTTAATTTGGTTCTTTCTTAATTCACTATCCTTTATCCAATAATAATCAAGACCTATTTCACTTATGATTTTAGCATTGTTTGTCAGCTCCAGGCATTTCTCTATCTCATTTTCCTTATCTTTAATGAATTCTGGATGGAAACCTACAGCAGCTATAACGTTCTTATATTTCTTTTCTAGTTCTAAACTTTTAAGATTACTTTCGAGATCTACTCCTGCATTTACAATTGTTATCTCACATTCATTTACTATCGCATCCCTATCCTGATCAAATTCCTTTGAGTCTATATGAGCATGGACATCGATGTACATAAATAGACATACATAGGAGCAATAAAAATGATTTATGAAAAAGAATGTATTATAAAGAATAAAGATATTACTTCCAAGGTTCCTTAAGTACTTGTATCTTTACTACGTTTTCGTTTTCGTCGTAGATCACTCTAACTAGATCTCCTTCTTTTATCTGGAATTTTTGTCTTATTTTAGCCGGTATTGTCACCTGATAGTTGCGTGAAACTTTAACTATTTCCTCTACACTCATTTAATTTACCTCCAATTTATCATATTAGTGCACTCAATTTAAAACTTTACTATAGTGATGAAAAGTCAGATTTAAATAAGATTATTAATATTACCACAAATAAGAGTAGAATTAGTTTTGTATAATAACTCTATTTTAATAATCTCTGACATAATTTATGAATAGAAAGTATATCTGTCTTGTATTATGAGAAAAATTTTATTGTGAAAAAATATAAATACTTGCATGATAAGAATCATAAATTGTGATACAAATGTCTCAAACACATATTTCTGGTGCTAGAGTAAAGCTACCTTCAGGAAAAGATGCGGGACTAGTAGATATACTATCTTTCTGCTATGGACTATCCGAAACAGACGTACAAGTACTAGTTGCCTTGGCTAAGGCTGATGCTAAAGGGACTGAGGATCTTGAGGAAGATCTAAAGCTCTCAAAGGCTTCGATCAACAGAAGTTTAAACAAATTACTCGAAATGGGTCTTGTTATGAGGATAAAAGAACCTGGAAATAAGGCTGGCAGGCCAAGATATCTGTATAAGACAAGAGGATATAAGGAACTCAAAGAGAAAATCCTTGAAGATATAAGGAATTGTGCCGAAAGTATGGCAAAGCTCGTAGATCAGGAGTTCAGTATCTCAGAGACCTCGGAAGGTATAGTGAGTGCTCAAAATCAAGATGGATTTATAGAATCTAAGTAGCTATTTTCGAGTAATTTTACCTTCTCAGTTAGAATTCTCTGGATATTGTCCTTATCATGAATGATACCGTTAATTATCACCTTACTTACGTATCTGCCGTCTGCATAGTAAACTAAATGAGAGAAGAGTTTGTCTTGTGAAAGAGGGTAAACAAAATGACTGTCAATCAGAACCAAGTCACCAACGTACCCTTCCTTTATTAACCCTCCTTTAATTCCCAATAATCTATAGCCGTTTATTGTACTAGACCGGAATAGGTCAATTGCTTTGGTTTCCACATTCCAATACATCTGTCTCTGAAGCAATACACCGATTTTCATTTCCTGAAACATGTCTAGTGAATTATTACTTGCTGCACCGTCAGTTCCCAAGGTAATGTTAATACCATTTTTTAGCATTTCTTTAAACGGAAAGCTACCTCCGGTGGCGAGTTTCATATTCGATGTGGGACAGTAAGTAACGGTGGAACCATTTCTCTTAATAGTCTCTATTTCCCAGCTCGCTACCCAGCCTAGATGAACCATCTGAAGTTTCTGGTTAACTAATCCGAGTTTAGCTAGATACTCGACGGGAAATAATCCATTTCTCTCCTTAATAGTATAGAGTTCTTTTCTAGTTTCTGATACGTGTATATGTATCCAAGTTTGTAGCTCTTCGGCTAACTGTTTTGCAATTTTCAGAGTATTTTCCGATACAGCGTAAATGCTATGTACGTTAATTATGGGTACAAAATACTCGTTCTTTTTTAACCTCCTTTGTTTTTTATCGATCTCGTATGGGTCGAATAAACTATCTAAAAAAGTGTATCCTGCAAAAGCTCTTATCTTGTATTTCTCAGCTAGTTCCGCTACTTGATCTGGATTAAAGTACATATCTACAAAAGATGTCGTCCCATTCCCTAGCATTTCGAGAATAGCAAGCTCACTTCCAATTTTCATTAACTCTTTTGTAAATTTGGTTTTCTCAAATTCCCATATCTTGTTTAACCAATCTTCGAGTTCAGCATCATCATAATAACCTCTTAGGACTGTCATCGGGGAATGAGTATGTGAATTTACCAGACCGGGGATTACAATATAGTCAGAGCAATCTATCTCATCTCCCTCTAATTCCCTACCGATACTTTTAATCCTACCGTTCTGAATTACTATATTCTCGTTCTTTCTTATCTCACCGGTAGGATTTACAATATACCTGCAGTTCCTTAACGTATATGTGTTATTACGAATCTCCACTCGTATTCACTTATCTTAATTTTCTCGCCTTCTACCTTTAATTCTCTTTTAAAAAGTGGGGCATACACTACGAATGTCTCGGCCTCTCCTCCCTCGAAAGCCGGATTGAAACCGTATTTTTCAGCGGCTTTAATTATGTTCTCGACGTCTTGGCTTTCTATAACTTTACCCACTAGCTCAAACGGGAAACCGTAAGCAGAGGCGGATGTTACAATAAATTTAAAACCGTCTCTTATTAACTCCCTCATATACTCCTTTTGATCTTTCCTCCATAGGGGCGAGTAAGTTTTCAGTCCAAGTTCTTCCGATATTATATTTATGTTCAGCCTTTGGTAATCCGAAAGCAATGCCCCTGTTATTATTCCCTCTATCCCTTTTACCTCTTTAGCTAATTTTAAAGCTTGTTTTAGATCATTCAATTCCTTGTCTTTTTCTCCAGATGTATGATATTGAATTATGTCCAGACCTAATACTTCAGCTTGATATTTAGTAAACTCAACATTAGGGACTTGAAACATCCATGAATAGTCCTTTCTCGGAAGGAGAGTTATAAGACAAGTTACTTCAAAACCTTTGAATACACCCCAATGAAGTGCGAAAGTACTATCCTTTCCACCGGAGAAGAGAGTACAAACTCTCATAGCTCATAACAATATATCGTGTGTTCTGTAGGCCCTAATATACCTTCAGCCGTAACTCTTCTTTTTTCAACTAGTCTTAGGTTCGGATATTGAAAATCATTAGAGGCAACTCTTAGTCCTTTTTTACCATTCTGGATTATTAATGGTTCTAAAAGTTCGTTTGTCCTTGTTGATAGGTAAGAGACTAGTATGTCTGTTTTTGGTAGTAAGATCGGGGCTAGAGTCAACATATCTCCGCAAATTATTTCAAATTCTCTGTCGTTATTTTTATAAGCCTCTCTGCATAGTTTTCTATCGATTTCTACTCCTACAGCTAATTTTACATTAAATTCCTCCTTAGCTATTTTCAAAATCTTTCCTATTCCAGCACCTAAATCTAGGACAACGTCATCTTTACCAGCCTTTACACACCTCAACATTTCCCTAGCGACCTCGTCCGGTGTTGGGACAAACGGAACTAACACAAGTAATAATTATTGGAGAACCTTAAAAAGACGAGAATACTAATTTACTTTCACTTGCCCTGGTATCCCTGATGCTGAAGTTTAGGTCTAACCATGTGTTAACGTTTTTTATTGCTAGTAAGTTTATCTTATTTACTTCGAGCTCACGTATTCCAACTAAGTATGTTTTCTTACTTAAAGAGAGTAAATCCATCATCTTCTTACATTTACTCAAATTCTGGAGAAGAAAACTTGTACTATAACAAGCCAAAAGGGGCTGGGGCTTGTTAACTAGTACAATCGAGATGTCGAACTCAGTCTTACCGCATAAGAACTCAGCTAAATTACGTGTTACGAACGGAAAATCGCATCCCGTAACGAAAACTTTTGCGGATTTGACGTATTGAATTCCAATCTCAAGTCCCCTAACTGGACCCTTCCGCACATGATCTATGATCTGCCTTCCGTTCAGATTTGCTCTTAACTTATTAGTAATAATTATGGGATTACTAAACTCTTTGCTAACTCTCTGGAGAAAAGTAATACCGTTAAACTCGTGATCGCACTTATCTTCTCCAAACCTCTTAGATTCACCACCGGCTAATATAATCACGTCAAATGAGGAATTGCTGTAACTCAACGGTTTCTCCTCTTTTATACGTTTTATCTCTAGCTAATATACCGAAAGCGTTTGCCTTAGCAAGTTCACTATAAAGACCTGTACCCCACCTCAATGGCTTTGCATATACTCCCTCAGTTCTGAATAAGAAGACGGAATCCATTTTGTGCTTTACGCTTATATCCTGATCAAGGAAATAATAGGAGAATTTTCTCACTTCTTTTCCTATCATTCTCGACAATATATGTAAACCGTGCTCGTGGAATACTGTGACTGCAGAAACCACTTGTCCAGGGAGGTTAATTACTGGAATGTCACCTATCACACCTACCCCTCCTCTTTTTATCACGTTTACAGCAACTCCTTCAAATAGTAATGTACCCATCTCCCTTATTACTTTCTTTGAGTAGTCTTTGTCTCCCATTGAAGACCCGCCAATGAGGACTATATAGCTGCATTCCTCCGAGAGTTTTTTCATAGCGTTAATGATCTCTTCTTTATTGTCCTTGACGACACCAAAGTACTTACTTTCTCCGAATTTTCCTAATAAGTACAGAAGAATGGGTGAAATAGAATCGGGGATCTTTCCAGTTTCATAATAAGGTACTATCTCGTCTCCTGATGCTATGACACAACTTTTCACATTTGCTACATTTATTTCTTTGATCCCTTGTATTGTTAGAATTCCTAGATGGTAAGGAGTTAAAATTTCTCCCTTACTTATTATAAGGCTCCCTTCCGATATGTCTTCTCCTACAAATTTAATGTCCTTTCCTTCGAACACTTCCTCTGTAAACTTAACCCTTTCACCCATTACTTTACTAGCTTCGATTCTTGCTACTGCGTCTGCACCTTTCGGTATGGGGGAACCGGTAGTTACATAATACGCTTCTCCTTCTTTCAGTTCTGGAATTTCAGAAGAGGAGGGATGAAGTGAGCCTACGATTTTTAGTTCTCCATATTTATTGTAGTCGCTAACTCTAAATGCAAAACCATCCATGGCAGAGAGGTTTGTATCCGGTATATTCTTCATTGCATATACGTCTTCGCCTACTACCTTACCTACGGCATCGTATATGCTTTTTCTCTCAATAGGAGCTTTTCTGAAGTCAGTATTATCTATAAGCTTTCTCGCTTCGCTTAACGGTATTAGCATTTATTTTAAAATATGATTGGTTGAAAATAAAAGTTAATTATGAATAAATGCATAATTCAGGTAATAGGAAAGAAGAACTCAGGCAAGACTCTAACGATAGAAAAAGCAGTTAGGGAATTAAAGAGCCTTAGGTTATCGATTGCAGTAATTAAGCATTCTCACCACGAGATCGATCTTCAAGGCAAAGACACTTTCAGGTTTTGGGAGGCAGGATCTGATTATGTGGTATTTCTTAACCAAAAAGGCATAATAATGGGCAGGTTCAGTGTTAAGGATGTATTAGAAATAATCCCCGCGGATGTCGTCTTGATTGAGGGTTATAAGGATAAACAGTTTGGTAGACTCTTTGAGATCACCAAACCGGAGGAATCCGATCTTATTTCACGAAAAATAATTGATTATGTTAAAGAATGCATTACCAAAAGTTATACTCAGGATAAATTGATAGGCGACAATGGAAAAGAACTCGACTTTAAGGATCCGCGTGTATTAACGTTATATAATTTGATGAAAAGCTTAAACTTAAGTGAAGTTAGGATTGATAAAGGGTCATGATGTAATAGCGATAACAGAGGAGTCATATATTACAGATGCCATATTTTTTATGAAGACAAACAAGATAAGAAGGATTGCTGTGCTACGGGACAGGGAGATAATAGGTCTGTTCACAGTAGAGGAAGCGTTATACCACATCTTATATAATGAAGCAGATGAGAGACTTAAGGAGGCAAGGCTTAAACCGGTCATAAAGTCTAATCCATCGTTAGGTGAGATAATTAGGGACATGCTAAGTAACAAAGTAGACGCGGTATTTATAGAAGGAGAGGGTAGGCTAAAGATCGTTACATATAAGGACGTAATAAAAGAGGTAAAGTGGGATAACGTATACGATAGTATATCCTCGATATCTAAACAAGCTATCGTAGTATCCCCTTATGCTAGGATCAGGACAGCAGCTAGCGTTATGATAAATAACGGGATTAGGCACGTCCCCGTATACGAGGGGGATTTATATGGGATAATATCTGCAAGGGATATTGTGTACGGTTACCCAGAATTGGACTTAAATAGTGATGTGAGTAAAGTTATGATCCCTGAAGTTTACAATGTCTCGAGGAATACACCAATTAATGTTGTAGTTAAGGATTTATTAAGGCTAAATATAGGTAGTGCAATTGTGAATAAAAGAGAGATCGTTACTTTAAAAGATCTAATAGAATATGCCTCAAGAAATTTAATAAAGGAATAAAGGTTAATTGAATTATGCTTAATCTTTTTCGCTGTCCTATTGACGGCTCACGCTTTAAGGACAAATGGATTTGTGAGAACGGTCATTCGTTTACGGAAATAGATGGGATAATAGACTTCATGAAGGACGAAAAAGTCGAAAACCCTGACATACTAGAGAGAGTAGCAGGGGTTTATGAGCAATTATGGGCTCCTATTGGTATGTTTTTGACTTCTGGTGGGAAGACATACTCGTCTATAATGAGAAGTTCAGGAGAATATGTATCAGGAAATGTTGTAATTGATATAGGAACTGGTACTGGAAAATTATTCGACTATACTAAATGCGAAGTATGCATCGGAATAGATATTTCGACTAAATTTCTAAGAATTCTGAAGAGAAAACGGAGTAATGTAATAGCAGTTAGAGCTAATGCAAATAGATTACCCTTTAATAACGAGATAGCTGACGGTATATCGGCTATGTTTGTCTTGCATATGATCCCTTCGAAAGCCGTAGTGTTGAATGAAATTTTCAGAGTGTTAAAAGGAAAAGGTAAGTTTGTCTCATCTGTATTAACAGATAATAATTCGTTCAGTAGGTTTCTTGCAAAATGGTGGAAATTAGAACTGTTTCCAGTAGACTATTATATCAAATTATTAAAGGAAGTAGGATTTGAAAAAATAGAATATCAGAAAATCGGTGCTTGGACTTTATTTAAATGTGCCAAGCCTTAAATAGACTCAGGGAGTACAGTAGAAAACTGACACCGTTCAGAGCGTTGAGCATTATTAAGATAGGACTTGTATATAGGAAAGAGTAAGCTAATACATATATTCCGAAGGTTAGGAAGAACAGAAATATTGCAATATTGGTAAATGAGGAGAACTCTCCAGACCCGGTCATTAGAGAGAAAAGTTTTGTACTACCTGTTATAGAGTAAAACAACCTTTCGATACCAAAAAACAGCCCTAAAAAGTAAAACGGATAAGGATTTAACGTATATAGAACCTCCGTAAAAGAGACGTGAACTTTTATAATTAATACTAACGATGTAATGAACATTAATGTGCCAATGAGGAGATTTAATCCTCTTTTAGTTATTCTGTCAATTGTTGGATTGGCCATGCTAATAACCCCACTGGTGTTTGACCTAACTCGATATCCAGTAACTCACCTAAAAATATTCCCCCTAAAGTTCCTAGAATTAATCCTGCAATACCAGCTAATTGATAACCTAATAACGCACCTAAACTCCCACCAGTTACTTTGCCTAAGTACTGGTCTTCTATTTTGTATATTTTGGCAAAATCATAGCTACCACTCTTCCCTTCCTTTGATAATAAATAAGCAAAATCCATAATTGCTTCTTTCACCTCATTTATATCATTACTTCTATAGACAGCTGTATATTCTTCAATTCCTCTATCCCTCTTAAAGTAAATTGGAATAAATCCAGATTTTGAAAGTGTTTTCAATGAATTTGTAAATTTACCATTACTATTAACTTTAAAAATCACTTTATACATATACTGTATTCTACGTTTAGTAGTAAATATTTTTTCATCTCCGTTTCATTGATACGAAAATAAAACCTTAACCTTTAATTCTTGTTGTTACAAACTTAACTATGGATAGTTATGGAGACGAATGGAGATAAGAAAAAATACTATGCTGTTACTGAGATCGAATCGGTGGAAGTTCCCTCTAAATTTAGCAGTAGCAAATATCATGAGCACATTTCATCAGCTATTGATGAGGCTTTAAAAAAGACTGTGGACTATCTAAAAGCTGAGGGTTATGAAGGTAAGTTCAGCGCAAATATCAACGTATTCGTTAGAGAGGACAAATCAGTAAGGTTAATACAAACAGTCAAGACAAAAATAATAGTGAAATAATGGAAACCGAGGAGTTATCGGAACCTCTGGAAAATTATCTAAAAGAAATTTATGAGCTTGAGGAATTGAGAGGCTACGCTAGAGTCTCCGACCTGATTACTATTTTTCAGATTTCACCTGGGACTATAAGTAAAGCTTTGAATAGACTGGAAAAACTAGGATTAATCATAAGAAAAGATAAGAAAATTTTACTTTCAGACGAGGGAAAAAGAATAGCAGAAAGGCTCATCAAAGCTCATAGGCTTTCAGAGAGACTCCTTACTGACATTTTAGGTTTGGATTGGATAAGAGCTCACCAAATAGCTCACAGGCTTGAACATATATGGCCTGACGATGTGTTGGAGAGAATAGATTCAGTGTTAAACTATCCCAAGATATGCCCTCACGGACATCCGATACCAGGGAGAGGAGTTATAAAAGGAGAGATAATGACTAATATTAAACCAGGGGAGGTAGTTGAGGTTCTAATGATCATTAAGGAGGAAGAATGGATTCTAGCTAAAGCCGGTGAAGTAGGTCTTCTACCTGGCAGCAGGTTCAGAATTGTAGAAAAGAAAGATAATGGTGATATAGTCTTAGAGGATATGAGCGGAAAAAAGTACGAAATACCTAAAGTTCTAGCTGAACAAGTGATGGTAAATGGAAAGCCTAACGGAGCTTGAAAAGAAGATATTAGTTCATATTTATAAATACGGCCCAGATAACCCTTGGTATATGGCTAGAAGACTGCTAGGAGAGTCGGGATGGGCACCTAAATATAACGAAGACGAGATCGAGAAAGCGTGTAAAGACCTAGAGGACAAAGGTTTATTACAGAGATTTCAAGGGGCACTTAAGAGAAGCGTAACATCCTCGGTTAAACCTTGGCTTAAAGTAAAAGCTAAGGAGTTGGATCACAAGCCTAAAGGGATATATTACGACTTAACTAAAAAGGGAAAGAAACTAGCGTCTGAGCTATATAAGGACTACTTTAAGAAGGATTAGAAATGTTTTTGGACAATAAAGTGAAAGAAATTGTGAAAAGAATTCTTGATTATAGTGACTCTTATAAGGCTTTATCAAGCAAGGTAAGAATTTCCAATGGGAAAATAAACGTAGAAGGTTATTCCTTTATAACTCAAAAGCCTCTTCTCGTGTCTGTTGGTAAGTCTGCCTTAAAAATGGCAAAATTTTTCCTCGATAAAATGAAAATAGAAAACGGTATTGTAATTACACCGAAAGGTCACACTAACGTCAAGCTATCCTTAGAGGTGTTAGAATCCTCACACCCGGATATTACAGAAAGTAGTTACGAAGCGGGTAAAAAAGTTATCAATTTGTTATTTAAGGAAGATTACGACTTGTTGATTTTCTTGATCTCTGGAGGAGCTTCAGCTCTAATGTAGTATTCAGACATTTCTTTAAATTATCTTAAAGAAATTAATAATGCTCTGGTTACATCGGGTTTAAGTATTGAAGAAATAAACATAGTAAGAAAACACCTTTCTCTCATTAAGGGTGGTTGGTTAGCGCAGTACTCAAAATCTCCTATTTTAACGTTGGTTGTCAGTGATGTACCTGGAGGTGATCTTTCGAGCGTAGGCAGTGGGACTACAATTTTAGACTTCTCTACAAAAGAGGAAGCCGAGAGGATTATGAAAGATATAGGCTTAGAGAAATATATGGGGTTTCTGAAAGAGACACCAAAGACGTTAAAAGTAAAAAGCTACACCTTTAAGATTCTCGATATCGAAACTGTGTTAACGAGATTGAAGTCTGACATAGAGAATTCAGAGATGTTAAGCAGCGAAGTGAGAGGCGATGCGTATTCGTTTGGTGTTCAATTAGCAGGCATAGCGAATACTCAGTTCAGGGTTTCGAACGGAAGAAAAGTCTTATTATTAGGGGGCGAACCCGACGTAAAGATAACAGGGAAACACGGAAAAGGAGGGAGAAACGGTGAAATTTGCTTGGGCTTTCTTAAATATATTAAAGCTAATGCAAGGCTTTATGCCATCGCCACTGACGGTATTGACGGAAATAGTGAATATGCAGGTTGTTATGTGGATAACGAGCTAAAAATTAACAGTGTAGATATCCATAATGCGTTAATAAATCATACGTCCTATGAACTTCTTGAGAAATACGGTGTTACAATAAAAACTGGTTTTACAGGAGATAATGTTAACAATGTGTATATATTGGATATAGGGGATTAAATTCGAACAAATTAGAATTAAAATTTTCTATGTAATTTCTACTTAATTTTTATCCCTCAGGTAAGAAATATTACCTCTGTGTTTTTTTTTAAAATTTTTTTAATTCAACAAAGATTCAAAAAATGTTAACTATACTTTATCTACTTTACAGCAGTTATGGGAATCTTAGGGAGGTAATACGAAGAAGTCGGTATTAGCGAGAAGTTTTTAATTTTAGACGTCGTCCCGCTGAAAAGATGAAGATGTCGAACCGGAAGGGACAGGTAAAGTACGCTAAGGAGAGGTTGGTCAAGGCAGTGAACCAGTTCCTGGGCATAGTGAGGAGGAACGGGAGGAGCAGGAAGGTCGGGTTGGCACTCGTCTTGATGGTCCTGCTAGGTGGGAGGACCAGCGTGAGGAATGCTGCTGAGACGTTCGGGTTAGACTACGCAAACCTGCTGGAGGCGTTAGGGGAACTCGAAGACGCGTGGAAGGACTACTTAAAGGTCCTGTCAGTGTTGGTGAAGGGTGAGGTTGTTGTCATCATAGACGACACCGTGGACCACAAGGAGTACTCCCGGGGGAAGGACGTGAGCCCCCACGGGAACTACTGGATCTACTGCCACACCCACCGGAGGTTCGAGAGAGGTGTGCAGCTCCTCACGGTCGCCATAGTGGACCTCTCCACGGGCAGGGCGTTCATGGTGGGAGCCTTCCCCTACGCCGTGAGGAAGATGTTGGATTTGGGGATGGTTACTGAGTTCAAGACCAAGATCGACTTGGCCAAGGAGATATTGGACGTGCTCAAGGGGTACTTCCGCGTGTCCAGGGTAGTCTTCGACTCGTGGTACCGGTCGGAGAAGCTCGTGACGGACAACGTGGTGTCTGAGCTCAAGTCCAACCGAGCTCAGGGTCGAGTCGGCCCGGGGGACCCTCGAGGAGGTGGAGGGACACCTCCGAGTGGGATACCCCCGGCGTCTACTACGCCGACCTGACCCTGGGAGCCCAAGTGATTACGGTGAAATTGCTAGTCCAAGAATATAAAGGTGACTCCGGGACACACGTCAGATACCTCTACACGACCGATCTCTCGCTTAGTGAGGAGGAGATGGAGGAGGCATGGAGGATGAGGTGGGAGATCGAGAAGCTTCACAGGGACGTCAAGGCCTTGGGACTGGAGGACTCTTCGTTCTGGAGGAGAGAGAGACTTCAGGGTTACCTCACGATCTTCACCATCATGGTCAACGTTGTCAGGGAGCTAGTGGGGGCTCTTAACCTGAGGAGCGTGGAGGCGTTCCTCAGGTTCGTTGAACGTTATTTAGGTGGATCGTCGGGGCTGATGAAAATCTTTAAGTTACGTTAAAGTCCCATAACTGCTGTACTTTATAATATTTAATCTTTTCCTAAAGTAATATTTATTAATAGTAATATCACTATTTAGTAATATGAATAAAGGAACAAAAATTGCTAAGGCCATATCTTCTTATATAATAATAGCAATAGTCCTTATAGCGGTAATAGCAATATCGGGTATTTTATTACTATATTACCCAACTAGAAGTTCTAGTATTTCTGCAACATCGTCAATGTCATCTACTTATTCCTCTATGACGACAACTAGTTCAACTACCTTTACTTCATCCGTTACAACACCTTCAACGGCTAACAATAATATTGTCATAGTTTATGTCGCTGGGGCTTATAAAGCGATATTTGATTATTTGACTAAACAATTTGAGAAGCAATACGGTATTCCAGTTGATATAAATCCCGGTGGTGCTTTTGGGTTAGCGGCTGAAATTGCCCAAGGAGCTCCTGCAGATGTCTTCGTTCCAGTAGCTTATATTCAGGCTGTTGAGTTAGAAGGGCAGAATAATCCGGGTTGGACAATAGCCTTTATATCAGACCAGATGGCTCTAGTGTATTCTAATTATACTACGATGAACCCATATTGGAACCAGTTATACAGCAACTACACTATGGCAATGGAGACTAACAGTACTGAGTACTGGTATAACTTCTTCTATCTACTAACTACTAAGTTTAGTTTAGGTATATCCAACCCGAGCTCGGACCCAGAAGGATTATACGGTTATCTGATCCTAAAAATGACTAGTTACCTTTATGCAAATAAGTCCTTCGATTACTTTATACACTTAGCTAATGAAAGCAATGTAATTCATAGTGCGCCCAATACTGCTGACTTTGTAGCCCCATTAGAGGCTGGAGAACTCGACTTCGTCTTCTCCTATAAGTCCTATGCAATATCTCAACACCTAGACTATTTGCAATTACCACCATGGCTAAGCTTCGGTTATTATCCTAACGAGACAAGTTGGTACAGCTTCTTCTTCTACAAAATAACTGTAAACGGACAGACTCTAAAGATATACGGTAACCCAGTGTACTTATATATGACCATACCTAAGAATGCACCAAACCAACAGTTGGCATTACAGTTCATACAATTTGTAATTAAAAATGTCAATGAGTTAGCAATGTTCGGTGTGACTCCTATAACTCACCCAGTTTTGTTCTATGAATTGCCATCGGATGTACCACCACAAATTGTTAATTTATTAAATGAGGGAGTATTAACGTATGGTGGTAACTTCACGGCTGTTTAAAGTAATATCTTTATTTCTATCCCTCCTCTTAACAATCCCTATAATATACTTAATAGTTTACGGTTACGGACCGTTTTATGTTAGATCAATCGCATTTGGAAAAGCATTAATAAGCTCTATAGAACTTTCCTACCTTTCCTCCTCCGTCGCAATAGTCGTTATAATCTTCTTGTTTACACCCTTGGCTTACTTCCTGGCCAGAAATAGAAACCCTATAATAGAAAGTATAGTAGACATTCCGGCTTCAATACCTCATCCGCTCGTTGGAATAGCTTTGGTGTTCATAGATAGTCCCACCAACATAGTAGGTAAGTTCTTGTCTTCTCACGGTATCAATTTCTACTACTCGTATTTTGGGCTTATCCTAGCCTTAATAATAGTCTCAGCCCCCGTGTATATCCGTTCGATGCAGAGTTTCTTCGAGAGCTTACCATTATCATATGAACAGTACGCTATGAGTTTGGGCTACTCTGAACTCAGAGTTTTCTTCAAAATGATCTTTCCTATGTCTGTTGGCGGAATAATCTCATCAGGACTAACTTCAATGGCTAGGACGATAAGCGAATTCGGTTCTATTGTAATCGTAGCCCCGTTCGTTCAAGGATGGATCTTTAACGGAGATTGTGTAGCCTCAGTATACATTTACAATGAGTATCAGACGTATTTTAATGCGTCCATAACTGCATCAGCGACTTTGATACTTTTCTCCTTAATATTACTAGCTGTAGCCAGAGTATCTAAATTCCTTCTCATTAAAAAGGGATACATTTATTACTAATCAACTTAATTCCATACTGAATGAAGAACCCAACCTTATCTGAACTAGTGATGAAAGGGTTGTTCAACGGATGGCGATAAAGTTGATATGTAGAGAGATAGAATGTGTTGAAGGGGTAGTAAGAAGGATATTGGAGGAAAACGGCTATACCTTTGATAATGTTAAAATTAACGTTTCAGATATGCCCTATAACGAACTAGCTAGATTTGACGGAAGTAATATATACGTTAATTCTGTAAAATTCAAAAGTTTCACTACACAAGTCGGAGGAGATTCAAAGTTTATATCAGCGTATCTAACAGTAGTGTCACTCTACGCTGTAATAAATGACAAACAAAGGCTGAGAGAGTTAGTTAAAAGAGTGTTTGGAGATAAATCTCTCGAATACACTATTTTCAATTTGTTATTTGACTAAACTCCTTTTATCTATTGCTTTTAAGGCTTGAGACACGAAATCGCTTACAACCTTTTCTGGGTCTTTAGCTTTCATTACAGCACTTGCCACTCCTATTCCGTCAGCGCCAAGCTCTATAGCCTTGTATACATCTTCACCGCTTGTAATTCCAGCCCCTGCAACAAGGTAAACACCCTTAACTTTCCTTATTTCATCTACCGCTCTTGTAATAACTTCAGGTTTTGCCTTAGAGACTGCGACTCCGCTACCGATAAGTTCCGGAGGTTCGATAAGTATCGCGTCAGGGTTTAATATTCCCATAGAATGAACTAATTCGTATCTATCTACACAAACTACACTTTCCAACCCTAATCTTCTCATCCTTATAATTGCATCGTGGATTTCGTCTAACCTAACTCTCCTTTCGCTGTGGTTTAATAACGAGCCCTTCCCCCCTGCGTCCTTTACCATCTCAGGAAGAATCGATCCAGTTTTAGCACCGTGATCCAATCCATCAACATGTTGTGCATATACTATTAGTTCAGTTTCTTTACTAAGCCTATGTATCATTGTTGCTGGAACGGAAACTATTATAGGAACTCCGTACTCCTTACTTACCTTCTCAATCTTCTTAGAGATTTCCATCCCTTTTTCTCCGTAAGAATTCTCATATGCCTTGTAATTTATTAAAATAATTGGCGGTTTCATAACTTTAAATAAGGGGATTAATATTGAAACTTTGCGGAATAGATTTAGCTGTAAAGAGACCTTCAACAATCGGAGTCCTGAACGGAAACACAATAGAAGTTTATGAGGGGAACGAAGACCTCATTCTTCAGCTTTGTGCTACTTCTGAAATAGTGGCTATAGATTCTCCATTATCTTACAGTAAAGGATTTAGAGATGTTGACAAACAGATGATCAAACGAGGTTATCGTGTGTTACCACCGAGTTGGATGGAGAGCCTCGTGGTCAAGGCAATTAAGCTATCAAGGATGTTAAAGGGGAAAGTGATTGAGACTCATCCCACTTCATCTCTTAAGAATATTGGTTTAGATTGGAGGAGATATAACGTTAAGAAAGATATAATAGATGCTGTGGTTGCTGCTCTAGTTTCGTTATCTTATATGAAGGGTGAAGCAATGGAAATCAGAGGTTCGGACGGAGTTATATATCTACTTCCTAAGAAAAAGATAGAGATATCTAAATTGTCCGAAAATGTTTTTACATTCCTAGAATAGCTTATCTAATTCCTCTATTAATTTATATATTTTGCTGTAAAAAAATATGGCTATAAGTGTACTAATTAAGATTGAGATAATTATATCGAGTAAAGGTGAGACGGCTATTATCCTTGCTAGTAATACAGTATAATTAATCATTATCAGCAGAAAAATCCCCCACATGAATATTTGTATCATTAGCCTAAACTCTTGATTTTGAATTTTTCTAGTATAGTAAAGAATGAAGAGTATCAGTAAAAATGGAGTCAGCACTAGTAAAGACAATGAAAACAAGGCTAAGTAAGGAGAAAGAGTAGCTATTAAGTCGGCTAAGTATATCGAACTAAAAGTCAATGTTATACTTAGGATTGAGAATTTCAAGAATGACGTGAGAATTTCTGGTGATTTAAATGTTATATGACCCAAGTTTTTAACTAAGCTATCGAATCTATCTAACCTTAACCTTAAATACATCTTACTTATAGTCTTTAGGACTATCTGGTTTCTAGAAGTTAAAACGCTAGCTATTGTAGAGGATACAGCTACGAGTACTGTCGATATGTTATAAATTATCGTAACGGGAAGTCCTAGCTGTAACGCGGTAAGAGATATAACTATTCCGAATTCACTTAATGAAGTCATAAATAATCCAGTTCGATAAGCCCTCAAGAAATCGACTCCTGAAAACCAATAGGCAGTGCTAAAGGCAAAGAGTTTTGTTAAAACGAGAATTATGGAGATCAGTATGTAATACGATATAAATCCAGAAATTTTGAGATAACTTCCGGCAATAAAGAAGAAGAAAATTAGGGTAAAGTCAACCAAAGGTTTCATATACCTTATTATCTTCTCAGGATCTGTTGACGCATAAGAAGTACCTATACCCAGTAAAAAGTTAGCTAACGTTGAAGGTAAGCTTAGTATGGAACTTAGTAAGTTGAATAAAAAGACGGATGCTACGCTAGATAAAATTACAGACTCATCAGACTTTGCATACTGTAATGTCGGGTTTATGAGAACTTTTGACACAACATAACCAAGCGCTAATGAGGAAAGCGAGGTGATGAGTAGATTGAATATATTCACGTTTCCTGAGGTTATAATGCCTAACGCGACGAAAGCTAATGTGTCTTCAAGTGAGGCAACAGAGAGAATAAGTTTGAAGTCGTTTTCGTCTAGCTTGCCTTCCCCGAGCTTAAATGCAATTGATGTACTGGTGTTAAAGCCTATTACGGTAAGTAAAAGAGTTTGGGTTAAAGAGAGTTTGATCGCTAAACCAACTATAGAAATTACAATATAAACAATTAGAAATTCTATAATCACTATGAAAAGTGCCCTTCTGAACATCTTCTTGAGATCTACGAGGTTAACGGAAACTCCCATTTCAAATGACAATAAGTTTACAGCGAGAAAGGAGATAAACTGGAATTCTGGATTATTATAATTCAACCCTAAGAGTTCTCCTATTAGACCGGACACAAGGTATGCGAGAACGGGGGATATCCTAAGCCTTCTCAGAACTAAACCGGAGAAAGTTGCTATGACCAGCGTTAGTGTAAGGATTGTATTAGTGCCTTGTATCATGAATAGTAATATCGATTTTATAAGTATATAAGTAAAAAATGGTTGATTATAATGGTCGTTGTAAGAGTCGAGAATGTAGAAAGCGAGGCTTTAAGAGATAACCCTTTAAAAGATCCTAATGTAAGGAAGGTCGTTCACATAGTCTCCGACGATATTTCTAAACCCTTGATAGTTGTCTATCTAAGCGGTTTTCTATCTTCTTCCATTTCGTTATTGAACTACGATCCTTTAGGGGAAAACATTGTAGAAAAGATAGAGAGGCTTTCTAAGGAGGATAAAATAAATAATACAGTGGTAATACTCCCAGATCTCTTTACCAAGTTAGGCGGCAATCAATATATAAATTCTACGGCAGTAGGCCTATATGAAGATTTCTTAGTTAAGGAATTAATACCCTATCTAAAAGAAAAATACGACAGTGACAAGATAGTTCTAATGGGCAAATCTTCTGGCGGTTACGGTGCAATAGTACTAGGAATGAAGTACCCCGGTCTAATTCAAGGAATAATTGACCACTCAGGTGATGCTTACTTCGAGTACATTTATATTCCTATGTTTCCTTCCGTGATCAGAACCCTGAGAAAATTCAGGGACTACAAAGACTGGCTACAAAAGTTTTGGAGTAAGGAGAATAAGAAAGAGAAAGAGGATTTAAACGTACTAACCATAGTAGCAATGGCTGCATTTTACTCACCTAAGGACGATTATATCGAGTTACCCTTTGAAACGGAAACAGGTGAAATTATAGAAGAAGTTTGGAAAAAATGGATAGAGAAGGATCCAGTGAGAATGGTAAACCGGTATCACGAGAATCTGCGAAAACTCAGGTTGATCTACCTTGATGTGGGTTTAAGGGACGAATTTAAGATTAATTTCGGTATGAGGATTTTACACGACAAGATGAAAAAATTAAATGTCCCTCATATCTATGAAGAATTTGAAGGAGGACATTTTAACACTAGTTTTAGATATGATGTATCTTTATCTTTGGCGAGTAGAGTATTTAATGAAGAAAGAAGGTAATGAGAATTGATAATACGCTTTCAAAGGACGGGGGACTGTTATTCGTTAACTGATGTCGTTACAGAGAGTATAGGACAGTGTGAAAGGTACGACGTAATCGTCATAGAAAAATTAGAGAAGGAAGTATTGGACAAAATAAAGGGAACCAATATCAAAATTTTCGAATGTGATGAGGGAGAGGAAAAATGTATAGAAAAAATAAGAAATTCAGTGTATAGAATTATAAAATCATGTAAATTTACATGAACTACAATAGCCTCCCTTAAATTCAGTCCAATCGGTAGAGAAGTAAAACTCGCAACGTACATTTTCTCCGCTCAGAACCTTTGATAACCATATTTTATCGTCAGCCCACATCTCCTCATAAATGGGTTCCTTTAACCACATAGGTATAGCCTCATCAGTTTTAGTAGGAATTCCGGTGAACTTTGTAATAAGGAACACGTGCATCTTTTCTGCTTCTTCTCCATGTATAAACAAGATCTCGGCTACCTTCCTAAAGGACTCAATATTTACTTTAATTTCTTCATTGACTTCACGAGTGATACATTGCTCGGGCGTTTCACCTTCCTCAACTTTACCCCCAGGGAATGTTAGATACCCAGCTCCTAAGCCTCTGAGTTTTCTTATAGAGAGTAAAAAATTACCGTCCCTTATTATTCCTAGGCATGTCTCCTTCATTTAGCTGGAAACCCAGGTTTGACTAGTCTTTTCAAGTCAAGTATGGTATTGATTTCTTCATCCTTATATCCTAATTCTCTCAGTGCTTCCCTTATTGACATTCCCTTAGCTAGTTGTTTACCTATTTGAGATGCCTTATCATATCCGATTATGGGTGATATGATAGTAACTAATGAGGGGCTACTTTCGGCGTACCTTCTCATCTTTTCTACGTTTGGAACCATACCGTTGATAACTAAATCTGACATTTTACTAAATGCCTCAGCTAATAAGGTCTCCTCCATTACGAGATCGTAACCTACTAGTGGAACACCCATAGCCAACTCAAATTCACCTAGCATTGAAGCGAACTGTATAGCGTGATCTAAACCTACGACTTGAGCACTTACTAGAAGAGAAGCCTCTACAGTCACCGGGTTAGTTTTACCAGGCATTATACTGCTTCCAGCTATTTCCTCTTGGCTGGGAAGTTCAATCTCATTAAACCCCGTCATGGGTCCTGAAAACATTAATCTTATGTCTTGCCCTAGTCTATATAAGTTCACTGCAGAAGTCCTCAGGACTCCACTTAGCATTAACATATCGGTGAGAAGTTTCAAACCCCTGAATTTATTTGCGGGTTTGAAGCCCATAGAAGCAATTTTGTTTATCTCATTGACTACTCTCTCCTGAAACTCAGGATGTGCATTTAGCCCAGTACCTACAGCTGTACCTCCTATGGGAAGTTCTTTTACGTATTCCAGTATTTCCTTCAACTTTTCTAAGTCGTGTTGAAATGCATCAGCGTATGACAATAATTCTTGACCTAAAGTTACCGGTAATGCATCTCTTAAATGAGTCCTGCCTGATTTAATTACATCGTTAAATTCCTGACCCCTTTTATTCAGAGACGTGATGATCTTTTCGTACGCGGGAATTAGAAGTTCGTATGCGGTTTTCACTGACGCAATGCGTATTGCAGTAGGTACGGTGTCATTAGACGACTGCCCGAGGTTTACGTGATCGTTAGGATGAACTTTCTTCCCTGAAATTTCCGTAGCCCTCTCTGCAATAACCTCGTTTATGTTCATGTTTAACCCGGTTCCAGAACCTGTCTGAAACACGTCTACAATCACTTTAGAGTCAAATTTCCCTTCCATTACTTCTTCAGATGCTTTCATAATAGCTTGTGCTATTTGCTGATCTAATAGTCCTAATTCAGCGTTAACTTTAGCACACGAATACTTAATAGCTCCCATAGCCCAAATTATTTGCCTAGGGAACTTTGTCCCAGTGTTCATAAAGAGTTTCGGAGCTGTTTCGGTGTATTTCATATTGATTCTATTTAAAGAAAGAGTGTTACTTAATAATTTCGATTAATAAGAGTAAAAAAGGGATTACTAATAGCATGAAGATAATATATTATTAGATCAATCCTTAAGTTTAGAGTGATGGGAGTAATAAGGAAATTCGAAGTGAGTCACCTTAACACTAACTGCTATTTAGTAACTAAAAATAATTCAGGGATATTAATCGATGCAGGAGAGAACCCAACAGAAATTATATACTACGTTAAAGATAGAGGAATAGAATTAAAGGCAATCCTTGCTACTCATGGTCACTTCGACCACGTTTTGGGTGTGCCTGAGTTAAAGAAACACTTAGGCGAAGTCATATTCTACTTACATGAGAACGATGAACCGTTGGTTAAAAACGATCCCCGAACTTCTCACATTTCCGTAGACGGTTATGTTAAAGAAGGAGAAATGGAATTTGACGGTATTAGAGTTAAGGTGATCGAGACTCCGGGGCACACTTTAGGTAGTGTTACGTACTTGATAGAGAATAACTTATTTACCGGTGATACTCTCTTTAACGAGAGCATCGGTAGATACGACTTAGGAGGAGATAAGGCTCTCCTTAAGAAGAGCCTAAAAAGGTTAATGGAGCTTGACGATTTACTAACAGTGTACCCAGGGCATGGTTTTCTTACGACGTTAGGTTACGAAAAGTTGCACAATCCGTTTTTAAACGGGGAAATAGATTGGCAAATATGACTTAGCATGAACGTAAAGATACTTAAAGTGGAGAAGTTAAACGACGTTATAGAAGTCGAAGGTTTAGTACCTGCAAAATGTGCTGTAGGGTACTACGATGTAAGAATTAAAATACGCGGTTTTAAAATTATAGAAAGCAATTGCCAGTGTGGTCAACCAATTTGTCAGCATGCTGTAAAACTGCAGTTAGCATACTTAAGAGTCTCTAGATGACCAGTTCTGTTTCCAAAACGTGAGTAATGCATAAAATGACGCGAAGTATTGTATTACTAATGCTATTGTTCCTATTAGGAAAGTCTTGAGTTTTTCCCTCATGATTAGTTTTGCCAAGGCATAGGAAAATGGTATTATGGAGATTGTAGGTAGTATGCGGGTTATTATGAACATCGCTATTAATGATGGTCTAGGTCGTAAAAAATGTTCAAAAATTTTGGCTAAGATTAGTGATGAGTGAGTTCCCCCAGTTAGTAGTACGTTCAAGATACCTTTCTCTAGTATTCTCTCAAACAAATGCAAGTTTAATATCAAGTGTATATCAAGAAATAAGGATAGAATTGACAACAAAGGTAGCATATTTAGGTAGGTTACGTTAAAGGAATATATTAATCCTCTTTTATTTATAACTCCTTCTTTTATTTCCTTTATAAAGATTAGGTAGTTAGCTCTAGTCCAACGGGTTACTTGTTTGGCGAAAGTCATAACATCATTAGGGGGTTTTGTATAAACTATAGCGTCTATAGCTTTTACGGCCTTATAACCTTTCATAATCACGTATTCTGTAAGATCTCTATCGTCTGATAGGATCATTTTTCTGCCGAATATTCTAGGGTTTCTAAATTCCTCTGATAATACAAAAGGCTTTATTAAATCGGTTCTATATAGGACGCACTGGCCACTTAATATTATAGCACTCCCAAAGTAATTAACTGCTCTGTTTACCAATTCACTCATACTTTCGAAAAACTCCGCGTAGTAGTAGGACCATTTTTTACTCTTCATCATTCTGATGCTTGCACCTACTCCCCCCACATCTTCAGTCATATAAACCAATAGTTTTTCTACACTATCCTTCGATATTATAGTATCACTATCCAGTAATAGAACTAGTTTAGTTGTCACATATTTTATCCCTTCAGATAACGCAACTCTTTTTCCTGACCTCTTTTTAAGGCTTATGAAAAGTCCCCCATATTTCTTTACTATGATGCTGTAGGGTTCATCAACACCATCTCCTACTACTATTAACTTAAGGCCTATTCGGGCTATTGACTTTATTACTTGTTCAAACAGTCTTACATCTTCTTTATATACTGGAATTAACACCGTAATGTCGGATTTTGTAAAATTAGTATTATATTTCTTTGGCTTGTATTTAAGTCCGTAGTATGTGATAAGTATAAAGTAAGTAATGGTTAATACTGAAGATGATATTACGAACATAACGTGAGCGGTGAAGTTTAACATTCAGATATCAAACAAGATATCGCATATAAAAATTTTAGTCAGAGAAAAAAACTTTTGTAAGTCCTAGTTTAACTAGTTAATTAGTTTTTTAATAGATATAGGAGAAATTCAATATCTGTCTAGTTAATAATTAAGCTAGTAGTTTACGTTAAGATTAGTATCAACCTTAATCGAAAAGACCGTCTTTTATATAATATCTTTATATGATATAAGGAAAATTTAATTTATTTTAAGTTTGTATTTATTGTATGACAAGGTTAATCCTACTAGGAAATGAGAAATTAACAATATTATATGATTAGGGCTACATATTGAAGAACTCTACTATCCTTTACCCATCGATAATCACCTGCATCAAGCTAAATTGGGTGTATGGAGTGACGGAGACTTCAGTTGGTTAGATCAACTTAATCCTAAGATTGATTATGTAGAAAACTCCCTATCTTCATTTGCCGAGGCTGAATTCAACGGGAGTAAAATAAAGTTGGTGGACGCTATAGATATGGCTTATGAGATTTTTGTAAGAGAGGTTAGTGTTACCTTATCAAAGTCTAGTGATTTGAGAATTTTTCTTTCACCATGATTTTCACGTTAATGGGAATGACATAGGGGATACGGCACTCTATGATCCGTTTACATCCTCAATTATTCATTATAAAAGAGACAAGTGGTTTCTCTTTAAGTGTGATATTCCCTCTACAGGGTACTGCCGGAACAGATAGCACCAAATGGTTCATATACATCTGTAGCACCGTTGGTTTGGAGCCATGCGGAGTTAATTCGGACAATCTACATGCTAAAACATCTATCAATCGAAATTTATCTTCTTAATAATGAATTTTAGAACACTTATTTTTAATCAATTGAAGAAAAATAAAGTCACATGAGATTACAAATATTTACCTGGATCATTCTTCTGATACTATTATCACCAATTGTTCTCGGCATACAAAATTATTTTATTTACTCTGATGCACCTTTCTTGACGCCTCAGTACGGTAGTGTAGTCGTAAAGCACATATTGGTCAAATACTTTAACTACTCTGAAGAAGACGACATATACGTCCTTGTCTCAGGAAACTATAGCCAAGCGTTCAAGGAAGTAAATAATTCCCTTAAGTACTTGTCAGATGCGAAACTAATAACACCGTATGACTACTTAAATCAATCCAACCAAACCTACTTTAAACTCATTTCGCCTATAATTAACTCCACATACGAAAAACTTTTACCACTTCATTCTTTATACGTAAACCTTACCAAAGAGAGAGCGTATATTTTGCAAAACTTTTCCATTTTTGAATATGAGCTTAACGTAACTTATGGTATTCCCATTCACAAGTTTTATCCAGTTGGAGCTGAAGCGGAAAAGTTCTATTACATATACTCACAGCTAAATGGTAGTGAGTTACAAAAGGCTAGGAACGCAAGCTTAACCGTATTCAAAAACCCGTTCGTTCTTCTATTCTCGTTCTCGAACTACTCCAATACTTCACTAGTCCGTTCTACCTTATTGAACTTCTCTAACTATTCATATCTCGTAAAGATTCTGACAAGAGAGAGTGTGCCAGAGAACGCTTTGGTTGATCCTTTTAGTTACGCTACTAACCAAGTCGAGAGTGAGATTAAGCCCATGCCCATATCTTTGTCTGATTTTCATCGAGACGGAAAGTGGTTATTCATTATACAAGTCCCGAACAATGAGAGTTTAACACAAATTGAGGAGTTTATGAATAACATTAACGCGACGGTTACTGGTCACCTTCCGATCTATGCGGAATCTGCAATAGCCACTGAAAAGGATCTAAAAATAATCGACATAGTGACGGTGATACTCCTTTCAATTCTCTTAGTATTGTTAATCAGGGCTCTAGTACCTATTCTGATACTGATTCTAAGTGCCGTAATAGGTCTCGAAATAGCTTACGCTTTGCTATTCTTAGCTACTTTCTTCGGTTACCAAATATATTATATATCAGGGCTGGTAATTCCTCCTATAGTATTTGGAATTACAGTAGATTACTCGATACTGTTTCTATATAGGTATTTTGAGGAAGTGAGAAAAGGTACGGAGAATCCAGTCTCAAAGTCATTCAGGACAGCTGGAAGAGCTCTATTATTTAGCGGTCTTAGCATAACTCTAGGGTTTTCGTCCTTCATTATATCATCGTCTCCTCTCCTGAAGAATATCGGCATAGCGTTAGTAGTGGCTTCTGTGTCCTCGCTTATACCCGCGTTGTTCTTTATCCGGAGTGTGCTATTGACAATTCCACAAAAGTACATTAAGTTCCCAAGAAAAGAGGTACCAAATCCATACGACATAAGGCAGAAATACCTTGAAACTATGAGCAGAGCGGCGATCAAATGGAGGTATGTTATATTGGGAGTGATGGTAATACTTGGCTTTTTAGGTTATAGTGCGTTCATAACCCATACTACTAACATCGCCATAAACGAGATAGTACCGCCTAATAGTGAAGTTGTAGCAGGTGAGCAAGAGTTACTCCACTTTCTCAACTATAGTGTGGACTATATAGTGATAAAGGGAAATCCCAACTCTTCTTACACTCAGATCTATAACCTATCTAAATTTATAATAGATAATAACGGACTAGTGTACGGTCCTGCTTCTATAGGGTCAACATTAATAAAGAACCAGACCTACCTAACTAACCTTTACTTTTCTCACAACTATACGTTGATTGAGGCGTACATACCATACCCTGTTTTCAGTGACGGTGCAATTTACATCACGAAACAAATAATGGATATGGGTTATTTGGTTGGAGGCAGTAATGCGGAGAGGATTTACATCGTTGATAATACCGTCCAAGTCTACTATACTTTCGTTTTACCTCTGACAATAATTCTAATAACAGTGTATTTAGGTATAGTATTAGGTTCTGTTATTGTTCCTTTAAGACTGTCTTTAACTCTTCTCTTAAGCTCCTTAGTCGGAATAGCGTTAATGTTCATCATATTTAACCAAGTTTACTGGTTATCACCTCTGATAGTCTTCGCTATAATGTATAGCTTAGGCATTGATTACGACATGTTCATTATAATTAGAATACTAGAAGAGAAAGGAGAGGAAGAAGAAAGGATCGTTAAGGCTGTGAAGAACACTGGTCTGGTCGTTACTGCAGCAGGACTAATTTTGGCAGGTGCGTTTATGTCTTTAGGATCAGCTGATATGAGATTCCTGCAAGAGATCGGAATATCAGTTGGGTTAACTATACTTTTCGATACATTCATCGTGAGACCGATAATGGTACCGGCCGTTATGGCAATACTAAAGAAATATAATTGGTGGCCCGGGCTGAGAACGGTCGAGAAGTATGTCATAGACGAAAAACAGAACTAGCAGGAGATCAGCCTTATCTTGGTTTAAGAAAATTAATTTTCTCTTTTTCCAGTGTATGTAAAGAGGATGAACCTTACAAGGGCTGAGAAGTGATGAAAAGATCCTGCTGAGCTCCTCGAGTGTCGAATCTACTTGTGTTAACTTTAAATATTTTAGATATATCTATTTCTTTCATGAATGACATGGTCACCAAACTTTTGTCAGTTATTTTTGTCATTTCAATCTTAGCGACTACCTTTTCAATAATTCCTAGTCAAGCAACAATACCTAGACTGTCCTTCATTACGGTTCCTCACTTAACACAATTGATAGCCCCTGGGATGACAGAAGTCCCTATAACATTATCTATAACTAACCTAGGTTCTACAGTTTATAATTTAAACATAACCCCCTTAACTAAATACCCCTTTGAGACGTTCTCTTGCTATGAAGGTACCCAGAATATAAGTATACCAATATTTCAGCAGGGTGATACGATCAACGTTACCTTTATATATAACGTATATCCCAACGTGACTGACGGGGTATATAAGTTATACTACGAAGTTTCTGGAACATTACCTAATGGGACTAATTTTACTAAGGAGCTTTCTGTAGATATTCCGATTTTAGGGTACGTCTCAATTTCAGCAAGTTCTGTTTGGGGTACAATATCATCTCCCCTACTAGTAGCTCCGGGAGAGAATAATGTACCGTTGAGTATAATCTTGATAAATTCAGGTAACGTAATAGCTAGTAATGTTAGTTTAATTCTGGAGAATCAATTTCCTATTAAGTTCTCACAAAACGTAGTAAAGGTAGGGTATTTGCCAATAGGGCAACCCGTCACAGTGACGGTATATTCAAGCATTTACCCTAACGCGAGTGAAGGGACATACAGTATTCCCGTCGAAGTAAAATATTTTAACGGTGTGACAACTATAGACAACTTAACAGTAGTTGTAAACGGTTATCTCAATTTCTCCGTTACAACTATATGGGGATCTCCTCAGTCTCCCATTATAGTATCGGCTGGCGAGTCCCAAGTACCTTTAACTTTCCTAGTGAAAAATTTAGGTGATGTCAATGCGTTAAACGTATCCTTGACGATAAGGAGTGGATATCCCTTAATATCATCTCAGAATTCGGTTTACATAGGAGTAGTTCCAGCAGGCGAGGAAAACTACGGAACAATAACAGTTAGTGTATACCCTAATGTCTCATCTGGAGTTTATTATATACCGGTTACCATCAAATTCTTCTCTAACGCGAGTGTCAAGGAGCTAGTTCCCGTTGAAATATACCCGACAAATATAACAGTAAATACTGTAACGATTCCACCTCAAGTCTTCCCAGGCTATTATGACGTAAGAGTTGTACTTCTAGTCCTGAATTACGGAGAAGGAATTGCAGAGAACGTAAGTGTTTTCCTCAGTAGCGGTCTTCCAGTAGTATCTCCCGATGAAGTAGATCTAGGAGCTATACCTTCGGGTAAGATAATAAACACTACGTTCTTAATTAACGTTCCTAACTCAACATCCCCCGGCTATTACTACCTCAACTTCACAGTAAAGTATGATGGCGGTAAAATAACCAAGTCTTACAAACTTCAAGTGTATCCTAAAGCTGACCTCGAGATAGTTAATGTTTACTATCCTACTATAAACCCAGGGTCTACTAATGTTCCAATTACTTTAACGATTAAGAACGTAGGAAATGTAACAGCTCAAAATGTGAAGGCAATATTAGGAAGTAGTGATGTAATATATCCTCACGTAAGCTCATCAAATCCTCTGATGGGATTGACTGCTTCTGAGGCTTACTTGGGAGATTTAAAACCAGGTCAGGAGGTTAATGTTACATATGTCGTGGATGTTAGCGGGGGTGCTCAAGTAGGAAACTATGAGGTTACTTTAACATTATTGTGGAACCAATCCGGTTCGCTATTTCCTTTCATTCAAAACGATAGATTTACTATTCAAGTTAGTTCTACAGCTCTTGATAATTTAGTAAATGAGGGCGTGACCTTTCAAGTTGGGACTTCAAAATATAGTGTGGGTTGGCTATATATTATTATAGGAATTATAGTGATTATTTTAGTGATAGTAATAGCAATAAGGCTATCTATGAGGAGAAAACCTAATGCTGGAGGAGGAACTTGAAAGAGGAAAGAGAGATTATTACAGGTTATTTGTATTGATTAACTCACCAAGGTGGAGGTATTTTTTACTTAATTTCCTGTCGGAGTTTATAAAAAGAAGGGACAAAGGTTCGCTCAGTATAGGTTATGCTTTTCACCCATGGGTAGAAGGTGCCAAGGACAGGATTCAAGATCTAAAATCGTCTCTTAACATCAATTCAGTAATAGATATAGATTATTCTAGATATACCAAGTATCTTGGGGCGACTTTTGATATAATGATATTAGACGCAGTGGATGACTTTAGACCTAATTACATCTCTGCTCTATCAGACTCGGTCAGAGGAGGAGGAGTAATAGTTTTATACAGCGACAATATAGAAAATAATAAGGTATTTAAGAACTCGTTAATTAGGGACGGCAAAGTGGATAACTTCTTTGAGCAGAGATTCCTACGGTTAGCTAAAAATCATGAAGGGGTATTGGTTATCGACGAGAAAGGAGAGAGTTTTAAGCCTTTAACCCAAAAGGTTCAGAGACCGGTTAGGAGCATTCCCGAAGCCCCTCACGTAGATAGGAGGCTTCATGAACTGTGTCAGAGTAAAGACCAAAATAAAGCCCTAGAGGAAATGAGATTTATTATGGAGGGAGAGGACAAAAGGATACTAGCCATAACGGCTCCGAGAGGAAGGGGTAAGAGTTCTGTAACTGGTCTTTTCTTATCTTTCCTAGCTAGTGAGCGCAAGTTCGATAACATAATTGTTACTTCTCCTACCTATCTCTCTGCCCAGGAGATTTTTTCCTTTCTAGCTAAAGGGTTAGACACTCTAGGATTAAGATATAAGTTAACGAGATCAAAAGATGGGAAAATCCTCAGCGTGGCTTCAAAGGAGGTTATAGTAAAATGGCTCGCTCCCGATCTCGCGAAGGATTATGAGGGAGACTTGATAATTGTAGATGAAGCCGCAGCACTAGGACTTGATACGGTAAATTATATAACTAGCCGGTGGAAAAAGGTGGTTCTAGTATCTACAATTCATGGATACGAGGGAAGTGGTAAAGCCTTCCTCAAATACCTCAATTTCTTACCAGAGAAAGTGAAGTTTAAGCATATTACCCTTACCTTTCCTATACGCTATGCACAAGGTGACCCAGTCGAGAGGTTTTTATACGATGTTATGCTCTTAGACGCAGAGCCGAAACCTAGAAAAGTTAATGAGGTGAAAGTCACGGAGTTAGATAAACAATCTCTATTTAAGAATGAAGGGTTATTGAGGCACTATTATGGAATCCTAGTGTCTGCTCATTACAGAAACTCCCCTGACGACCTGATGATACTAGGAGATCTTCATTATGAAAGAATATTTGCTATGGGAGAAATAGGAATAGCCCAAGTAGTAGAAGAAGGTAGACTATCTAAAAGTGAAATCAATACGATACTCAACGGCGGACAGAGCTCAGGTAACTTAATTCCCCAGAGGCTAATCAAGCACGAGAGAGTATACGAGTTCGGATTTATAAAAGGTTGGAGGGTTATAAGAATTGCCATTCACCCCGATTACCAAGGAAAAGGGTACGGTTCAGCCTTACTTAGCGAAATTGTAAGGATAGCGAGAGAAGAAGGACTAGACTGGGTAGGTTCTTCGTTTACCTCTGATGTCAAAGTACTAAGCTTTTGGATTAAGAACGGTTTTATACCAATATATCTCTCCACTCGAAAAAACGAGGGATTAAACGGGTACTCAATCATTGTAATTAAGCCTTTGACAGATACCGCAAAAAGGCTTTCGTTACATGCGTCTGAACTCTTGAGAGAGAAGGTCTTGAGGACGGCTCATCAAGTATACTTTAATGTTAATCCCTTAATTTTAGCTAATATACTACGGGTCTTACCTAAAAGGTCTGAAAAAGTCGAAATACCTGTGGAATATAAATCTAAATTAGAAGCTTATTTAAGCGGTTACCTTCCTTATAACGCTGTTGCAGATGCAGCACACTACGTAGTTTCAAAGTATTTTTCTACTGCTGAAGATGCATTTCTTAATGAAACTGAAGAAGCTGTTTTAATAGCACGGACTATTCAAGGTAAGAGTTGGTATCACACGTCATTATATCTAGATATAAAACCCAGAATAGCAGAAGAAATCATGAGAGGTGCTATACTAAAGATCCTCGAAAGGATATGAGTTTATGTTATGAAAGCTTTTATTTATGGTTTGTCTTATTGTAATCTTATGAGGCTTATATCTAAGCTTATACTAATATACTTGATAATCGAGTTAGCAATATTCTTAGTTATAAGCTCGATACCGTCGCACAACCCTTCTGTTCTTCAGGAATATAATGGTTTAGAGAACTCAGTTCAAAACACGAATTACTTCGGTAAGGTGTTAATGATTTTTCCTCATAACCTAGCTATAGCTACTGCCGATTTCATACCTATCATAGGAATATTAGTTTTCGGTATTACAATAGCGGATACTGCATATGTAATTAGTGTAGTGTCTACTCACTACGGAATACCGGGTATAGTGGCAGCAATTTCTTTGTTACTTCTACCTCACTCAGCGGTTGAACTCCCTTCATATGCC
>NZ_JBBHKU010000060.1:0-8584 GCF_037389295.1 Stygiolobus sp. RP850M
ACTCGATTTGTCCTTTTCCGTTTGACATCTTTTCAGTATGAAGACGTCTAAAATTAAAAACTTCTCGCTAATACCGACTTCTTGGTATTACCTCCCTAAGATTCCCATAACTGCTGTATATAATTAATACTCTATAAGACCAGAAGAGGCCATGAGAGAAGTACAAATGATGTCCGGTGCTAAGCAAGTGACTCCATAATCGCCAGTCCCAATAGAATCAGGCTAGACAACCAATATCCATATAGGGAGTTGATGAAACTGAACAAGAAAATTGACAATTCTTTAAATGAAGATTTTTGAGTTTCTTCCTCTCTTCTCTGTTTCGGAGTAACCCTCCACTTATACGGGATTTTCAAAAGTCCTTTCCAATATCCTGAAGTTGAAGCATTTATTATAGTTATTACAATGCTAAAATCTCCTTCTTTCTGACCTAAAGATAAGGCATAAGCCGCTGTAGATACTCCGTAAATAATTAACGGTAATAAGAGGATTGATTGGTTTATTCCAAGTAGAAATTCCAATCCGTTGAATAACAGCAAAGTTAATAAAAACAAGGGATAGATTCCCCACTGCTGAGCATAGATGAACCCCTCAACTCCCTTTAATCCTTTCCCTAACATCTTTAAAGACAATAAGAGTATTTGCGAGGAACCGTAAGACCACCTCTCTATCTGTTTAAAGAGATCGTGTAAAGTATAAGGGGCTTTTGACAACACTGTTATATCGTGGAAGTACTCGACCTTTACCCCTTTAAGGAAAAGCCTTATTCCGAGTTCTAAATCCTCTGCTATTACGCCCTCCTTCCACATACCCACATTCCACAGCATATCTCTCTTTATGGAGAAAGCGGAACCGTTAGGAAAAATCGGTAATCCTAATGAATTCCTACCCCTAAACAGAGATATCATGACCTTGTCTGTGAAGTCCCTATAATACTTCTGTAACTCTGTCTCAACTCCGTATATTGAAATTTTAAAGGCTGCAGCATTAAAATCCTCTTTGTTTAACCTCTTCAAGAATTCCTTATCTACTCTCGCATCTGCATCAAGAAAAACAAAATAATCGCCTATTCCTTTACTACAAGCGAAATTTAGCGCTCCAGCCTTACCCCCTTTAGGATTATCCCTTCTGAAGATTCTGAAGTTTTTAGGCAGGGTGAGATCACCAAATATTTCCTTAAAGTGAGTCTCATCGTCATCTGAGACTATAATCACTTCATAATTTCGATAATCTAAAGAGGACAAATTATCAATCAGTCCTTTTATAGTCTCTCTGTCTTCTCCTTTTACCGCAATTATTACGGAAAAGAACTTTTCTCCTCTACCTTGTGGTTTTATATCACTAGTAGCTTTCAAACCCACTCTGTAATAATAGACTTGTAAAAGGTTCCATAAAGCTGGGATAAATGATAGGAGTAAAATAATAATTATGAGGAAAGAATCAGGGATAAAAAACCACATTATTCATTTTCCTGAAGCCCTTTTAATTGCAGCATTTATTCTAGCCTTGGCTTCGTTTGTAGATCCCCAACCGGAAACTTTTACCCATTTACCTGGCTCCAGCTCTTTATAGTGCTCGAAGAAGTGTACGATCTTGTTCTTTACAGCCTCAGGCAAGTCGATTATATCTCTTATGTTCGAATAGCTCGGGTCTATTTTGTCCTTTGGAACTGCAATGATCTTTGCATCTTCTCCCTCCTCATCCCTCATGTAAAGAATCCCCACGGGTCTAGCTTCAATAGCAGTACCAGGCAGTATAGGATATGACGTTATCACTAATACGTCTATAGGGTCTCCATCCTCCTCTAGAGTACCGGGTACGAAACCGTAATTGAACGGGTACATCATAGACGTATAAAGAACTCTGTCTACCTTTACTACGTCTTCCTCTTCGTCGTATTCGTATTTTATACTTGAACCCATTGGTATTTCTATTACTACGTTTACTTCATCAGGTGCTTTTTTACCTGGACCCATTTTCATAATTTCTCCCTATTAAAAATAAGGGAGCTACTTAATTAAATCATTTATTAGAAAATCTATCTGACTTTCTATTAAATTGAAAGGACTTCTTCTCTTCATCTCTTGTAATACACTGAAATAGGTCTCCATAATTTCCTTGACATCATAACCTTGTCTCAAGTACCTCTTAGCTTGAAGATAAGTAGCTAACATCTCGCTCAACTTCGCTATTTGTCCCTCTAATGACATGTTTTTATACTCCTCGAAAAGCTCTTCTCCAAGACCTAACTGTTTAATTGCTTCCTTCTCAATTTCCTCCTTTTGAGGAAGTCTATCAGTAGCCCATTTAGGCAAATCGCCTAAAAGCGTCTCCCCTATGTCGTGAAACACTGCTATTGTTACTGCTTTCTCTGGCGATACATTGACTCCTTTCTCTTTCAGCTTTTTAGATATGTAGTAAGCCAATATTCCTGCCTCCCAACTGTGTTGTGCTACGGTCTCACCCACTGATGGTGGAACTCCCCTCTGCATCCATCCAGTCCTGACTAAATTCTTTCCTCCTGAAAGTATTCTTTCTAGATCTATGTCCGTCATAGCCTATCACTTAAATATTTTAGCGCACTTAATATTTCTTCTACTGAACTAGTCCAAAGCCTTATCATCGCCTCTTTACCCTTAACACCTCGGTCGAATATCACATTAGGGACATCTCCGTAAGTCATGTAAACATGATTAACCAACCATTCCATGCTTTTACCCTCTATTTGGGGGTTGGGCTCTAGCTCCCTGTTTACTTCAATAACCTCATATCCTATCTCCTTGAGAAGTCTTACTGCCTCGTCTGTGAACTTGATGTTAATTAAAACTCTGGCGCCCTTCTTGAACTTCATGATCGATAATAAAAGCCTTGCCGTATGGGTAGGTTTACCGAACACTACGGGTAAGCCAACTTTCACTTTATTGTCCCAGTTTCTAACTATCCTATCCCTGAACACCGCTATATCCTCTAAGCCAGTTACGAAATCAGGATCTATTGAATGGGCTAAATTAGATTGCACTTCGGGGATTAACTTATAAAAGTTCTTCCATTGTTCAACTTCGTAGGCAAATTTATGCATTTCTTCAATTACCTCGAACTTCATAGACTTTACAAGTGCGGGAGTAATCGGATCAACGGGACCTATACCCTTTCCGATATTAAGCCCGTAATATATAGCCTTTTGGAGTAGCTCTCTAGCGGATCTGAAAGAGAAAACAACGTCTTTTCCTTTTGCTAACCCGGCTGAAATTGCCGTAGCGAAAACACTACCTGTCCCATGAGTGTTCTTGTTATAAACTATTCTCTTGTAACCTATTTTGAAGTACTGGTCCCTCTCGCCGTCGTAAAGGACGTCTATACTATACTCTCCTTCCATGTGGCCACCCTTCACTATGACATACGGGATGTTGTACTGCCTCGAGAGCTCTTTACAAGCTTTTTCAGCATCATTAATTCCCATAACCTTAACTCCAGACAGAATCGAAGCCTCAACAGCATTAGGTGTCAAGACTGTTGTTCTCGGTAATATGACCTTTTTATAATCCTCGATGTCTTTTATTAAGGGAGTGCCGTCTTTTGCGTATATCACGGGATCTGTTACTAACGGAATTTTGTCCGCTAACAACTCAACTACCACGTTAAATTGTTCTTTAGTATAAACCATCCCCAGTTTCGCAGACTTGACTTCGAAGTCAGAAAGCAATGCCTCTAATTGCCTCTTGACAACTTCAGAAGGTATGGGAAAAACGTGAGAGATACCGAGGGTGTTTTGGGACGTAATCGCTGTGGTCACCCCTACTCCGTGAACACCCATGATTTCATAAACTTTAATATCCGTCTCTACTCCAGCACCGTTACCGCTGTCAAAGCCAGCAATACTAAGCGCTACCGGCTTTATCATTCCTCTTCACCCTTGTATTACCAGCAACTACCCAGAACTCTCCGTCGTCTCTTACCTCAAGTTTCCATATACCAGTCGAGTGCTTTACCATTTCAACGGCATCCTCTACAGCCTTAATTGCTTCTTTCCTCCCTCTCCCTAAGGCCATGACTAAGAACACGTCCTCACCAGGCTTTAATTCATCAATTACGTGAATTATCTTAATCTTCACAAGGTCCTTATATTTCTCCTTGAGAGAGGAGATTATTTCCTCGAACCTTTTTTTCGTGTAATCCTCATAAGCTTGGTACTTTAACTTGTATACCTTATGCCCTTCTACAACTCCTTTAACAATACCCAAATAGATTACCATTGAACCTACTTCTTCTCCCGCTTCCTCTCTGAACTTCCTTATTTCCTCTAGTATATCCAACCTCCCACCTATCCTCAGTTCCCCTCCAGCAGGCGGGGGGAAGATTGCCACCTCATCACCGTTATTGATTTCTTCTTGTTTCTTACCGTTGACTAAGATCGAGATTTTTATATTTCCTAGTCCTTCTCTGACTATTTTTCCGAATTCCTTACCGTATTTCGCCTCTAACTCTGAGATGAGACATTCCACGGTCTTGCAATCTGTTTCCACTATTTCGTACTCTTTGCCGGTGAAATCTAATAGAAAAGCGAAATATCTGACCGTAACTTTCATCTCTCCCCTTCCTCTTTTTAATCTTTAAGGTTAAATTGTGGATGACGAGTTTTTAAATTATCTACTTGGTAATGAAAGCAATAGGAGAAAAATTATAGAAGAGAAATACTTAAAGAGTGACGTTGAAATACTGAGAAGACTGAACGATATCGAGAGCATGTTAAGACAAGTTATTAAAAGCGTTGGATCTAGTGACAAGAAACTAACGGAAAACTCTTTATGTGAACAAGTCCTCGAAAAGGGATTCGTGATACTTGAGGGGCATGGAATTAACAAAAACCTCCACCCGTCGTTGTTTGTTTTGCCCTTAGATGAAGGAAGGATATTAGTGACTTTTAAAGATACCATAGACTTACTTATTGCGTTATTTGAAAAGTTCGGGGAAAACGTTGAAACTAATATTCCGAAAAGGCTTTTACCTTTATTCTCTTTCTTACGTAGATCTGGTTTGATTTATTATAATCACGTATCACGAAGGTATGAATTAATAAAATAGATTACATGATTTTGCTTAATAACCTAAAATCAAATAATCTCTAGGGTGATTGTTATAAGTTCAGAGGAGCAGGTAATTGAAGGCGTGTTGAGAAATTACAAGAACATTGCCACAGTGGGCTTTTCCAAAGACCCTTCTAAACCTTCACATCAAGTACCAAAGTTTTTGATATCCAAGGGCTATAACGTGATCCCCGTTAATCCCACAGTAGATGAAATTTTGGGTAGGAAGAGTTATAAAAGCTTACTAGATATCCCAGATAAAATAGAAGTAGTTGAGGTTTTCAGACCCTCTCAAGACGTACCTAGAATTATAGATGAAGTCCTAGAGAGAGTTAAGAGGAAAGGTGACGTGAAGGTAATATGGTTACAAGAGGGGATAAGGAACGATGATGCTGCGGAAAAAGCAAGAAAAGCGGGGCTCATAGTAATTCAGGATAGATGCATGTACAAGGAGTATATGAAAAAGATCGAGGGAAATCCTCATCCTCCACCTGTAAGTCAAGTTGTTAGCTAAGTAAAACCTTAAAGGACTTGTCGTCTAAGTTGAACTCATCGTTAACGTATAATTGGAATAAAGTTAAAGGAGGTAGTTCCAATTCCTTACAATCTGAGAAAATCTCATTGCCAACAATTGTTACGTGTTCCCATGCCTCAAGTTTCAACACTTTTTTTAGATATTTTATCGAAGACAGTACTTCCTCCTTTTTCTTTTCTATAGCACTTTCAGGACCGTAGAAGAATATCTCGGAGTCTGTGAGAGGTATGCGTTCATGTAACTTTACACCCATGACAGTGATACTGACCTCATTATCACATATACATGTACCTCTTTCAATCGTATCCCTAGTTAGCACGTTAATTCTCATTGCCAACTCACTAAGCCCTAATCTTTCAGACCTCTCTTTTAGGAGTTTTAAGGATACTAAAGGAAAAATATAGTAGATTTCTCCTTGAACGTTCAAAGGATAAGCTAACAACTCCGCATCTTTTTCGAAGACCTTTACTCTGGGTATTATATGACACTCCCCATTTATCGAGGTCAGAGACTTAAAAACTATGATTTTCACATTATTATATAGACTAATAATCGATTTAAACTTGACTTGCATTTTATTATAAACTTTGATAATTTTCCTTTTATTTATTGATTTAGCTAAAAGCGTAAATTTATAAACTAGTTAAACTTAATTAATATATGAGGAAAAATGAGAAAAGGCATAAGGTTCTGTAGTTGTAGCGCAGTAGTAGGTATAGGTGCTTTCCTATTCGCGGGAGGACTCGTGGGAATAGTAAAAATCGCGTCGCCTGAATTCCCGCTCTATCTTGGAATGCTCTTAATGATTCTTGGTGTTCTAAGCAGTTCTTTGACCTTAGCCCCTGACCAGAATGAGTATGAATAGGTTAAATAATCAGTTATGGTTAGTAGAAAACTATTTTTTATTCAAGTTAACCGAGCTTAAGAGAAGTTTTATTTAAAGGTATTATACAAATATATCGATGCGGAGATTTATCTTATTTTTATTGGTTTTAACCATTATAGCTGCTGTTCCAGCACCTGCAATAACTCCACAAGCACAAATTTCTCCTAAACCTATAGGTTTAGCCTCTTATGGAATCTACTCTAAAGGTGCTAATTATACATATACAATAACTACAAACCAAATAATAGGTTACTTCAATATATCTTCTATTAATTCTTTCAATCCAAACTCCCCTGAACCTTATTACGCTACGTTACAACTAGGAGGGACAGTTAATAACTCAATGGCCGTAAATTGGTTACAAGAAGAACTGGTATTTAATACGCTTAATGATACCTTTTTCATAGGATGCTATTATAACGGTAATCAGAAATTTAACACGACCTTATTACATTTTTCGTTACCCTTAGCAGGGTATTTAATCATATCTTTGATCTACAACCAAACCTTCACTATAGTTAAATATCAGTACGTAATAATACAAAACGGCAGTAGGTTTTTACCACCTGAAGTTAGAACTGCTATTGTTTCAACTATACACGGTAGGGCTTTTTTCACTGTAAATTTTCCTACCAAGGAAAACGTTGAACTCGTCTTCGGGGGATTTAACAGTGTTACAAACTTCACTTCCTTAAACTCTGAACTTGGGTTATTTTATAACCAGAGCGGACTTAAGCCCTTTCCTTCAGTCTTTAACTTCGGAATGAATGCCACGGGTTCGGCTGAAGACTTAATTACAATCCTTGAGCCAGACGGAAACGTAGAAGTAACGACAGGTAGTCCGAGTTACGGTCTAATAACCAGTAACTACAATCCTCCTATACCACCCTTAACTTTTGTGAACGAGAGTTTTATAATAAACAGATTGGGCATATATCAAAGTAAAGATTTCTATATCGACAAGCCTTACAATATAACTATACCTAACGTTCTGGGAATTAGCAGTAACGTGTACTTATATCTGGAAAAAGTTATAGGACAAACTTACATAATCCCTAACAACAGTACATTCCAAACTTTCGATATATTATTATATTATGACGAGAAAGTAATGGTCACGATCGTCTACCCTAACTCTTCAGCAATTACCTACAACCTACCCGTGAACACTACTGTAACGTTACCGGGGATAATAAATATCAGCAATAACGAAATTCTAGTTTTACAAAAAAACGTCCAAATATTAGTGACTAACTCAACACCGCCAATAATAAATACTTCAACTTATTACGTCCCTGAATATTTAGTCAGGATAACTTACCCTAACGGTACAACAATTATGAATTGGTATCAGAAAGGTACTGTCTTACAGTTACCACAGTATATATACGAAACACCTCATGAGAGATTTGAACTAGTAGGAAAAAACATTATTAATGTATCCTCTCCGTTAAACGTACTGCCTCCTTATCAGCTGGAGTATGAAGTGTCCTTAGACTATGGGAACTTTAATGTTACCTATTGGGCAAAGAACGGTCAACTGGTTACTCTTAACGCGTATATTCCTTTGTTCTACGAAGGAGAATGGGAAGGAACCTATAATGTTCCTGTAGGAGGCACTGTAGTTGTAAACCAATATATTATTGAAAGACTAGTCTTAAGCCCGAATATAGCGCTTATCTCCTTACTGGCGTTGATATCAGCCTCGGTAGTGTTAGTATTAATCTTCTGGCATAGAATTAGAAAAATTCTATGAAGTTAGTTCTTTACTTTAATGAATATTGTGAGAGCTGAAAGTACTAGGGATATGAGGATGAAAAGAGATGATACTAGAAATGCAAAGTGAAGACCCTCTGTGAAAAATACCATACAGCAGTTATGGGAATCTTAGGGAGGTAATACCAAGAAGCCGGTATTAGCGAGAAGTTTTTAATTTTAGACGTCTTCCTGCTGAAAAGATGTCAAAGCGGAAGGGACAAGTCGAACTGGCTAAGGAGAGGCTGGTCAAGGCGGTCAACCAAGTTCTGGGCGTGATCAGGAGGAACGGGAGGAGCAGGAAGGTCGAGTCAGCACTAGTCC
>NZ_JBBHKU010000061.1:0-2869 GCF_037389295.1 Stygiolobus sp. RP850M
GTCTAAGGATCACAGAAGGATTGGAGAAATAAACATTAGGTATACGGCTAACAATGACGATGAGAGCATTAGGATCGCAAAATCCGTTTGCGAGAAGTTAGGTGGGGAAGAGATTGAGGAGCTAATCCTAGGGAAGGTAATGGGTACTATAACTGGTGCTGGTAGGTCATTAAGCAAATCTGACGATGATAAATTTCTCGGGGATATAACTGGTGTAATAGTAGGTGCGTTAGTTGGCCATATTATAGATTCTGCGATAACTAAAGTTATATACTCTAAAAAGTATCCCTGCATTAAGCCTAGACCTTTTGAAGATATTGTTAATTATATTAATATCGAAAGATTAGAAGAGATAGTTAATGAACGTTGATGAGATTATCAACTTATGCGACAGTCAGTGTGTAATTTTTGATACAAGTGTAATAATTGATTATATAAGAATATTGTTGAGAAAAAATCATGAGAGAAAGCGTAATATATTGTCAAGAATTTTTAATCAATGTAGTAGAAAAGCGATAACAACACTAATTTACGAGGAAATTCTCGCTGGATCAGATGAGGATGTACAGTTACAGCAATTTTTATCTGATTTCATGATATTGCCTTTCGATATAGATGAGGCTATATTTGCCTCTAGGTTAGAAAAACAAATAAGGAATAAAGGACTTAAACCTAAAGGAGAGAATTGGAGAATAGATCTGTTTATTTCAGCTTTTGCATATACTCAACGGTGTTATATTCTAACTAAGGATGAGGATTTTACCAAAATGTTAAATTGCGAGAAATTGGACGAGGTAGAATATTACGTATGTAGAAGTTAGAGTGCCGTTGTCAACAGTTTCAGATAAACCGTGAAGTTTATATACTTTGTATGTAAGTTTAACTACAATGCTTAAACCTAAAGAAGTGTGTCAACGCTTAGGAATATCATACCGCACACTACAGAGCTATGTTAAGAAGGGTTACATAAGACCAGTAATACTACAGAGTGGAAAATGGAGGTTTAAAGAAGAGGACGTAGAAAGACTCATGGGAATAGTTAGGAAGAGGAAAGTGATACTCTATGCTAGGGTACCATCAAATACACAAAAAGACGACTTGATAAACCAAGTAAAGTACCTAGAGGAGAACGTTAAGGACTACGACCAAGTAATAACTGACGTCGGATCTTCATTAAACATGAAGAGGAAGGGATTCCTCAAGCTATTGAGGATGATACTAAACAACGAAGTGTCAAAAGTTGTCATAGCCTACCCGGACAGACTAGTAAGGTTTGGCTTTGAAATACTTGAAGAAGTGTGCAAAGCACACAACTGTGAGCTCATAGTGCTAAACAAAGAGGACAAAACACCAGAACAAGAACTAATCGAAGACCTAATCTCCATCTTGGTATCATTCAGCGGAAAGTTGTATGAAATGAGGAGCCATAAATATGAGATGGTGAAGAAATGTGTCGAAGAACTTAAGGCTTAAATCATTCCGACCAGAGGAGGAATACGTCTACCTAACTTACTCCCTGAAGAATAATAAGAAGGAGGAGACGAAAATACTACTGGAGAACTATAAACACCTACTACAGAAGGCTTTAGACTGGTTATGGGAGAGGGTAAAAGTTGAGAGAAAAGAGACAAAGAAAGGTAAGAAAGCCACTAAGATCAAAATAACTCTGCCTAAGAAAAAGGAAGTTTACAAGGCGTTGAGAAACGAGCTTGAAAAGATTAACAATCTAGCTTCCCACTACGTGGACAAGGTAATAAATGATGCTTACTCAATATTAAAGGGGTGGAAGAGGAGGGCTGAAAAGGGGCAAGCGTCATTGAGGAAACCAACACTGAGGAAGATTTACGTCAGGGTAAAGTCGACACTTAGGAAAGTTGAGGGCGAAGAAGTTAGGATTACTGTAAGACCTTATGAGTATATTACCTTCTCTTGGTCTCACAAATGGTTCTCTAGAAGAGTTAAAGGACTTGAGTTGGGTGAGCCCATAATTAAGGAGGACAAAGTTCACCTACCATTTCGTTATAAGTTACCTTGGTTTACACCCCTAGATTTCCTAGCAATTGATAGCAACCTTTACACATTGGACGCTTATGATGGGGAGAAGTTCATCACTTTTTCAATTAAGGAGTTGTACAGTCTAAAGTACGGTATGGAGTTGAAGAGGAGTAAAATACAATCTTTTGCTTCAAAGCACGGTAGGAAGGGGAAGGAGTTGTTGAGGAAGTACTCCCACCGTGAGAGGAATCGCGTGTTACATTACGTTCACAGGTTTGTGAACAAGCTGCTGGAAATGTATCCTCTCACTATGTTTGCTGTTGAAAAGTTGAATAAACAGTCAATGTTCCAAGACGCTGATGACAAGCTGTCTAAGAGGATTTCAAGGACTGTGTGGAGGACTATACACCGCATACTTAAATACAAAGCCCCACTTTACGGTTCCTTCTTGAAGGAGGTGAACCCTTACCACACTTCCAAGTCCTGCCCCAGATGTGGATGGGTTTCCCGAAAGGTAGGCAGGACTTTTCACTGCGAGAGGTGTGGGTTCACTCTGGATAGGCAATTAAACGCATCTCTAAACATATACCTCAAGATGTGCGGGTTTCCCCACCTCTTTTTTACTCCCACCGGGAGTAGGTGGGTTGGGGTTATCCCGCTAAAGGGGCGGAGGGGTATGAACAGGGCAATGCCCCGTGACTCCGGTGAAGCCCAAGGGCTGAGAATTGAATACAAATTCATGAAAATTCAATGAAGCCCAAACCCCGGTGTATTACTGGTATACTACGCCCTGAGAAGGAAGAAGTGACGACTACGTACGAATTAAATCATACCTATTTTTTCCGCTTTCTTCTTAATACCGTTTTACAGTAAT
>NZ_JBBHKU010000062.1:0-17030 GCF_037389295.1 Stygiolobus sp. RP850M
CTGTTAACAAGTTTTATCAAGTTTTATCTCACAATAATACAAGCTTTTCTCGATGTTTTTCTATATTTTGTATTGAGGGAAGTTAAAAGCCTGTTGCAACTATTATGAAAAAGACTATATTTTTTTATCTTATACTATTTTCTCCTACTCATTCGAATTTCTTCAAGTGTTGAAATTCATTCCTCATTATTATCTCACGCACTATAGCTTTAGTCTCTTCGACCAGTCTTGGGTCAAAACTCAATTTTTTATTAATAGTAGACGTGCATACCTCCTTTAAGTACTGGTCCCTTATGTCTCCCAATTCCCTACTTATGTCCTTTAGAGGTTTAGGGTCTTCCCCGACACTTTCCGTAAGGTAGTATAGGATTCTAACTTTCTTCCTAAACTCATGGAAGTCTTCTATTAGAATGTGGTTATATATTTCACGTATCTTTTCAAAAACTACTAGCCTACTACCGTATATTTTAGGCAGGTAACAATTAGAAATTTTAGGTAGTATTTTTGTTACTTTTAATGCTAGCAGTTTTCTGTTTATCGGAATACAACCTGATACATCGGCATCTCTTATTCTTCCTAGAATTCTTACGGCTTCTTTAGAGTAGTATATGCAATCCGAGTTATGGTAAAGCCTGCTTAATGTTAAGGATAATGTCAGGTATTTTCTCAAGTAAACTCTGGTATCATGGACTGATTCAGGTGAGGGGTTGAATCTCAGTGCTTTTCTCAAATTATTATTAGCGTAAAACTCTGGTCTCTCTTCAGGTTTCATTTCAGTACTTCCCTCACGTATTTGATGATTTCTTTGTGGGCTTCCTCGTAGTTTCTGTTAGTTTTAACCACTTTCAGTCCGTAAGTTTTTGAGATCTCAAGAAGATATTTTTGGAAAGTCTTAACATGGGTGCGGAAGGATGTGTATAAGTCCTTATTAATGCATAGGTCTATGGAGGAAGCTAAGGGGTCTATCTTACCGTTTTTCATTATAACTCTCCTACTGATAGTACTTACTGGGGCTACAAGTGAAATAGCTAGGTCGGGTTTTATTGCAAACGACAATACGTCACTGATCCAATTCCTATCGAGCCCTCTTGTTAAACCCCATGCCATGAGGGTATATACGTAACCGTCAGCCAGTACAACAAAGCCAGAATTAAGGGCTTCCTTAACGGTGTATTCTATCTGGTCTGCAAGGTCTGTAGCATAAGCAAGGAATAAAGTTATCCTCTGAAAAACGAGGTCTCTCTTAACCGTGCTTAACTTAGTCCCTAACAGCTGGCTCGACTGTAGTCCTATAGTAGTTACTCCGTAACCTTCTTCCTCGAGGTACTTTTTAATACCTTGTAGATGTGAACTCCTACCGGAGCCTTCTACACCCTCTACAGCTATTAAGATTCCTCTTTCCATAAGATCTCACTCACTTTTTCTCTTATTTCTATCTGAATCGATTTAGGATCCCTTTGACCGTCGATTACATAGAAATTCTCTACGGGGGCTAATTTATCGTACACCGAGAGAACAGCACCCTGATATTTAAGAAATCCCTCCTCAGGTTTCAAATCTTGGAAAATGTCGGCTCCTGCCTCGTTCGGTTTTATTTTTCTTCTATTCTCTTTTAACCTTCTCAAAGCCTCTTCAGCTGTAACTCTTACGAAAAAGACTATATCTGGTTTGATCGCGAATGAGTAAAGTTTGGCTACCCAATCTATGCTTAGCCCTCTTACGGAGTCCCTAGCATAAGCGGTGTAAATGTATCTGTCAGAAATTACTACGTAACCAGCTTTATACATAGGCAAAATGTATTTCTCGTATCTATCCGCGAAGTCTGTAGCATGTATTAAGCTGTAAGTTAAAGGAGTAAGTAAGTTCTTCTTTTTAGCTTCTTTTATACTCTCGTGTAACCACTCTGAAGAGTTCCATTCTGTGAGGTAGACCGGAACTCCCTTAGCTTCTAACCAGTCTCTAAGTAGTTTGGCTTGGCTCGACTTACCTGAGCCGTCTATTCCCTCAAACGCTATTATATGCCCTACCATTTTCTCACTCCTAACTCATAAGCCTCATGAAGTTCTTTCACTTTCTTTGCCTTTACGAGGATTGTGTCCTTATCTATTAACTTCTTCACCTTGTTATAGTACTTTTTCTTGAACTTCTTTGCTAAAGCACATAAGGTAGTAATAACGTTAATTTCGTCCGCAGTATATCCAGGTGTAGTGATCTCCCTAAAAACCTTATAACATGCCATGTAGGGATCCAAGAAGTTAGAGGCCTTCATAAGTTGTAAGAGGTAAAAAGCTGTACTTACAGCTACGTCTTTTGTTTCCTTAAGTGCTTCTCTATATGAGTCTACGAACGGTTCTACGTTGAAGTTGTAAGATACTCCTTCTACCCAAAATTCCCTTAGCTTGTCGACATTTTCTATTTCCGACTCCATTAGAATCCCCTCACGTAGTCCGAAGGCTGAAGTCATCACTTTATCTTTCCCCATTATTTCCATGAGCTCTTTAATGACGATTGCAGCTGAGTGAATAGTTAAAGCTCTTTCTTTATCAATTCCCGGTAGTTGTGATCTCTCGCTTATACTCATTGATGGAAGGATCTTAGCATATTTCGCAATTCTTTCATAACTAACAGAGTAACCGTGAATTTGATCCAGTTTTTCTCCTTCAAGTTTTAAATCCATTTTAGCAATGGCCCTCAGATTTCCACCGCTACCAACAAGTATCCCCTTTGATGAGGGCAGGGAAGCTAAGGCAATCCTCACTTCCTTTTTTATTTCCTCGGGGTTTTTGTCCATCATTCTCAGTCCTCCCAAGGGGAACTGGTATACGTCCCTTATCTTTCTCTGAGATACATAGGCTATTTCTAAGGATCCACCCCCTAAATCGAAGATTATTCCATCCTCTATTGGTAAAGTGTTGATTACGGCTAAAGCTGAATACTTACCTTCTTCCTCTCCTGACAGTACGGTTATTGGAAATCCGATAATACTAGATAGCCTGTTTGAGACCTCCGTTCCGTTACTGGCGTAACGAAAGGCACTAGTCCCCAAGATTTTAGCTTCTTTTATCCCTTTTCTATCTAGGAATTCCTTGAATTTACGTAAGGTAATTTCAGCTCTCTTTACGTTCTCCTCAGGTATGGGTTTTCCTTCGCTTACACTTAATCCTAACCTTACGTAATCCTTCAGTGAGGCTGTGAGCCTAAAGGAAAGGTTAGGGAATATAGAATAAAGAGAAAGCCTAAAAGAGTTGTATCCAGCGTCTATCACTGCCTTATAATTCATAGTCTCTTCATTACTTTCTGTGTTAGGAGTATAGTAAGTTTTCCTTTGAAGCTGGCCGGATCTACCTCTACAACTGCTACTCCACCTTTCTTCAGTTCAACTTCACCGCCCGTAACACTCTTTATAAATGTAGACAAGTGTGGCTCGTGCCCTACTAACATAATTACTTGTTCCGCTTGAGAGGAGTTTGTTTCCTTCAACTTTTCAATGATCGTGCTTACATCTTGATCTGGTTCTAATTCTTTAATCGTCTCTATTTTTAAGTCCTCGTCAAGTTCCTCAAGAATGACTTCTGCTGATTGATAAGCCCTTATATACGGACTTGAAAACACTTTATCTATTTTGTAACCCATAATGTCTATGAAATTAGCGACTCTTCTCATCTGTTTTATTCCCTTTTTAATCAACTTTCTATCCTTATCTGGTAAGTTTTCTACCTTCGGTTCGGCTTCTCCGTGTCTTACAATTATTAGATGTAACATATGCGGTTTACTCCACATAGGTTAATAAGTATTTAGACATAATGAATATATAACACTATATAGGCTATGCCGTGATACATAATTTAGGTAACGAGGAAAATTTAGACCGAAAGATATTTACTATTATCCCTTCCGTCAAAATTTTGAAATATAAACTAAATAAGACCGAGAGGAGATAGGTACAAAAAATCAGTGAAAGTATGGATAAGCCACATCGTACTTTCTCCTTCTTAAGCTATTATAGACCTCTGGAAATTCGTTTCTCAAGTATTCCTCAGGTAGTTTACTCAGATCGTATAAAGGTATATTTACCTCCTCTTTCTTTTTTTGAGTCCTTGAAATTCCTAACATTTCCTGATCAACTTATATTTGCTTTGAAATATTTAAAAAGTAATCCGCAAAGTTCAAGTCAGTATTAACATGATATCTGATGTTTTATATTATTCAATTATTTACAGTAAAGTTCGAAAGTTATTGTAAATAATAAAAAATGTTATTATAAATGATAAATGTGAACAATTCGACAAGTTTCAATTTTGACTAGATAAAATGAGCTATTTTCTTGAAACTGAGATAGAAACCTAACCACAATAATAAAGTAATAACACCACCTATGAGTATTAATTCCCTATTAATCCTAATGTAACCTTGCTCGTTAAACATTTCACCAACTAAAAGTGAGGAAATAGAGAAGGACAAACTTAATGATAGTAGAGATATTCTCATATAAATAGGGATATTACTAAACCATTTAAAAACAGAGCTATACAATTGTATACTAGGACATTAGTGTTAATGTTACCTTAAAAACGTCGTTTTCCTTAGCGATATTAACCATACATTTAAACTTTTTTGCTAACGGTATTATATCCCTTTGAACAACGGTTATATCGTCTGTTATTACGGTTAATTCATCCCCTCTATTCATCTTCCTAAGCTTGTTATACACTATCAAATGTGGAACTGAACAGCATAGTCCTATTAAGTTCACCTCTGATTTCATCTTTATCAGTTATTTCGAAATATGAAATTAAAAGTTAATTAACCTAAATATTATAATTATAGTTCATGGAGCTACAATTTAATCGTGCTGACAAATTGCTAGATGTAGAGAAATTTTCAAGGCTTTATATGCTTAAGAATATCAGGAAATTAGACTGGGGCTATGAAGGAGAGCTATCTCTTACCCGTTTTTTAAATTTTAAGTGTTTGATATACGTGAAGGGTAATGAGTTAAATATAGTTGAAAAGAACGGGAAGTTCACTATCATGGTATTAGTAAGTCAAAATAAAGTGAACGTAGATATACGCACATCCAATGTTCTAATTAGAGAAACTCTTAAACTGAGGTTAGAAAAGAATTTTGAGAAATATAAGGATATTGTTAAGGTAGTCAAGGACGAGAAGCCAAGCAAGAGTAAGAGGGTCGTATTTATGAAAAGCGTAGGCGATTATATTCTCGACTTGAGAGGTTTAGTGTGCCCCGTTCCGGAAATAGAGGTGAAGAAAAAACTGATGGAACTGAGGATTGGGGAAAGCCTGGAGGTACTAGTAGACAACCCTGCTGCGGTAGAAATAACTTTTCCTGAAGTTGCCAAGTTATTCCGCTGTAGGTATGAAGTGTTCAATATGGGTGATTACGTTTCCTTCGTGTTTTACAAACTTTCGGCGACTCCGACTAGAACAGAATATGTTGAAGCAATTGAGAACAAAGACTTAAAGAAAATTAAGGAATATTTCAGAGAGGGAGAGTTTAGAGCTTTCCTATATTTTTACTTCAGTAAAATTGAGAAAAGTATTACGTCTAATGGTATAAGAAGGGATCAACTAAAAAAGGACGTACTCGGTTTAATTACGGCTGCCCCAATAGGAAGGGGATGGCTACTAACTGCCCTTGTTGATAAAGACGGATTGATTGCCTTAAGGCTCGATACAGACGAAGGAGTATGCTTTGATGAAGAAGCTTTAGCCAGGCTCCCGAAAGAAGGTATGGTAAATATATTTTATTTATCTCACAATAATTAGAAATTAGATTTATAAATAAGAAAATTTTTAAAAAACGCACGCTAAAAGTTTTTTATGTTAAAGAAAGACGAATGCGGCTGTGTTGTAGAAAGGAAGTTTGCGTCAGACTACTTAGTTAAAAGATTATATAATTCTAGTAAGGGAAAAGAGATCTGCAATGTCAAGATTGACAGCTCACGATGGTTCAAGCTCTACCGTAATTCTGAGGGAATAATAACTTACAAATCCTCAGAATGCCCTATAGTAGTTATCTGTTTAGAAGCACTTTGTGAAGCTTACGAAGACAACAAAAAGTTCTTGTCTTATGAAAAAGCTATAGAAAAGCTCAGGAGCATAAAGGGATTTCAAATTAACCAAATCTCTGACGTAATTGCAAAGGAGTTCTCGGAGTGTTTAAAGATATGACCAAGAATGTAGCTTATATCGTAGAGTCTAACTTAGGTTCTTACATACTGGGCAACATGATAGTGCCCCAACTGGAAGAAGACAGACATGGTGTGAACGTTGTTGGGATGTTTTTCATTCATGATAATGTTTACCTTTTGATGGAAGGGAACCCTCTGGCTGAAAGACTAGAGAAACTAAGCAAGGAGAAGGGGATTTATCTTCAAGTATGTGATCAGTGCGTTTATATGAGGAACTTAGCTGATAAAATCATCAAAGTTGCAAAGATAGGCTGCTTCCCGGACTTCTATAAAGCGGTCGTCCACAAAGTTGATCTAATTATAACTATTTAACTTTTTTTTTTTTTTTCGTAAATTTTTTAAATGATGTATAAAGGGTTTATAAATCAATAATTCTTTTATTTTTTAGTAACGAGGAATACATGATAAGATATGTCCTATAAAATATGGTTGTTAGCTGGATTCTTGATAATTATATTGATTGGTGTAGGTGCAGCCTATATAATGATGAAAAGTTCGACAAGTTCATCACCATCATCTGTCTCAACTCCAGTGGTCTCTACGTCGACAAGCTCCTCATCGACAGCTAATAACAACTTCTACTTCTTGGTCTTTACGCAAAAGGGACTCTCACAAGTGATCAACCCGTTCTCGACGTCTGCCCAGTTCTTAGGATTCCAGCATGTAGTTAACATTTCCGTTAACTTACCACAACAAGTCTATTATTGGGTAGAGGTTCCAGCTATGCAAATGTTCGACGGCAAGTATATATTTGCACCCGTAAATAACGGGTCAGTATATGTTGTAGACTCATCTACCATGAAAGTCGTCAAAAATTTCTCAGTTGGAAATAAGGTAGGATTTATAGGAGTGGCTATATCTCCTAACGGTCAGTACGCTGCAATAGCTGATGGTCCTTCTGGAGTTGTTGAAGTTATAAACTTAAGCAATTTACAAGTAGTATGGAAAGACCAATTCTTATCCCCAACCGGTAGAACATATTATCCATGTGATGTGAGGTGGGCTCCCAACGGGCAATATTTGATAGTACCTATGAAATTCAACAATAGTGTCGACACAATAAATGCAATGACCGGTAAAGTGATGAATGTGCTAACTACATCCCCTGGGTCTCAACCTTATATGGTAAGTCCAAATATGCAGGGCACAATGGTAGCCGTAGAATTCGCTGGAAATAACTCAGTAGGTTTCTATTCCTTACCTAACTTACAATATATGGGAATGGTAGCAATGCCTAGCGGTGTAACCCCTCAGAGGGGAACGTTCACTCCGGATGGTAAGTATTATTTAGAGGCGCCAATTAATAAAAACGAAGTTGTGGTCATATCCACTTCGTCTTTCAGTATCGTTAATACCATATCCCTACCTAGCATATCTCCTCAAGGTTTAGCTGATATTGGTATTACTCCCGGAGGGAGTTATGCTTATGTCGTAATTCACGGCTCTGTGAGTAGCGGAGGCATGATCGTCTTGATAAGCTTGAACACTATGAGCATAGCTTATGAAGTCCCGTTGACTACTGCTCCAGCATTTGTATTGCCCATAAGTGAATCTACTGGAGGCTATTTAGTAGATAACGTGATGTTGCCACCTATTACGGGTCTTCACTGTTGAGGGATGTACAGTGTCGCTAAAAATAAATCCTTTTTTCTATGTCTTTATATTTTTCAACTCCACAGTATTCCTGCCCATAGTAGTAAATGGTTTAAGAATATACCTTTTATGGTACTCCCCGCTAGCTGATACGGGGCAGGTAACTTTTTTAGACCCATTCTTATTGTTTGCATGCCTTTACATAGTCGTAACTACGGGTCTAGGTTATTATATCTACAAGTTGAAAAAAGGGAGATTCATTCTGGTCTCAGGACCTATGAGGATGAGGAGCGTGATTAAAGCCACTCTTAAAGACAAAGTGGGAAGGTACTTAGTCTTGTCTTTTGGTATATCTTATTTCCTTTCCTATCTCATAGTGTCTGGCTTGTGGTTGATACCTAACGTTAACGTAAGTTCTTACTTCTTATGCCTTACAGTAATCACATATCAAGGTAGTGGTATCCCAGTTTTCCAATTACCCCTTCTTGGTTATTTCGTTATCAACACATGGATGCTTCTGCTGGGTATCATCAACGACATAGTCCTCTCAATTGCACTTATGCTCGGATATTATATTATGTCGTTGATTTACGTATCACTAAATGCCTTCGAATGGAAGATACCTAATAGCTTCAGGTTAGCGGCCACAAACACTGTCGGGGGCTTTCTTACTGCATCTGTTCCTACTCTCGGTACCATAGCAGGAGTGTGTTGTTTAACTCCTACTGCGGTGAATTCCTTACTTTTCCTCCTATCCTCATCCTACCCTGCAGTAACTAAGGGCATTATGTGGAAGTACGGGACTTTCATTTTGGGAACCTGGACGGGAGGCATTCTTCAAGCGGTGCTCCTAAGTTCTCCAGTCATAGTCGGATTGGTGTTGATTGGTATTAGTGCGTATGAGGTTTACAGGATATCTCATTTAATTGTAAGTAGGGTGAGATTATGACTAGGAGAATAAGAAGGGAAGAGAAGGTATCTACTCGTTATAACAACCTATTCCCGATACTAACTAGATTAGGACTAGCAACTACGTGGATATATGCTGGTGTATTCATGAAGCTTTTGAACCCAGGTTATCTTAACCCTGCTTCTACATCTTATGTTGGGGTTACAATTCAAGTCTTACTGCAAGGTCCTTTAATGAGGGGATTCCTCGAATCTGTGGTCTTACCCCACGTTTATCTGGTTGGAATCCTTGTAATGATCGCAGAAATATGTTTCGGCGTGCTCACCCTCACTGGGACAATGTCAAGGTTTGTTAATACTGTGGCTTTTTATCTAAACTTGATATATTTCCTCTCTGCATATTGGGCTGATGCTGAAGAGTATGGAATAAACCTTCTCATGATGATTCTAGACCTTTACATTGTGTTTAACGGCGTTGCCGGTCCTTCAGTAGACTCATTGATAGGTAAGAAGTGGGAGAAGATAAACGATTGGAAGATTTGGTTCTTTATCGGCTCTATTTTCTATCTTGCAGTAGTTATTTACCTTTATATCACATAAAATAATTAAAAGGTTTATAAATGAATTATTTTTTTATGCGTTAATTTCAATTAGTTATTTGAGGTTTAAACTATGAGTGAGGAATTAAAGACGAAAAATCCAGATGTAGTGATCGACGTAAGGGGGGAGTCATGCCCAGTACCGGAAATGGAGGCGAGTAAGAAGCTTAAGAAGATGAAGATAGGAGAGGTATTAGAAGTGCTGACAGACCACCAGCCCGCAGTTGACGTCACTCTCCCTTCGCTCGCAAAGAATTTAGGATACCCGTTTACCGTCATTAAGGACGGTGATACATACAAGGTAAGGATATTAAAGGTGAAGTAAAAGTGGCAAACCCTCCAATGGTGTTGAGCCCAGTTTTTTCAGAAAGCTGGGCTGAAGTTTATGCATTTTTTGCACTTGGTGGTTTTATTTTAGGTTGGGTCGCCCAAAGGGGCAACTACTGTTTTGTTAACGCTATGACATCTATTTTTACAACTAGAAGTTTTGAAAGATTCGGGGCACTTCTTATACTTTTCGGACTTTCGGCCTTAGGTTGTGGTTTGCTCGTCGCTTTCGGAGTCATTCCCGCTGTTGATCAATATTACTTCAACTACTTTGCAGGGTGGTACATACTCGTAGGCTCGTTCATATTTGGTTTTGGTGCGGCATTAGCCGGAGGATGCAATCTATCAATGTTGTATAGAGCTGCTAGCGGTTACGTGCAAAATTGGATAGAGTTATTCGGAATGATGATAGGCACTTACGTTTTCGCCGTAGGTATCTGGCCCTTCCAACAATATACCATGGAGAAAGGTATATTCTCCACAACTATGGGGGGTTACGTAGAGTACTTACCTTACGATATATTTCATTCTGTCTCTCCCATGGCGATCTATATAACTACTTTGATGTTAGGATTACCTTTAGTTCTCCTCGGCATATATCTTCAGCAGTACACTAAAAAGAAGTGGTTAGCTAACTTGAGAATTGCACCTCAGGGATTACCTATTTCAATGACTATTAGTCCTCAAGGTCAAGTACTAGGAGAGGAAAAGACTAAAACTAGCTGGAAGAAAGAGGTAAAGGACTTATTACTTCTTAAGAAACCTTACGGAACTAATTTAGCTACTGTTTTACTTGCGTTAGATATAATTTTAGTATATATCGCTGGTGCAGGCTATACGTTCAACTATCTAGTCATAACTTCCTCTGATGGAGGAAGGTTCTTCGAGTATATTCTAATGCTCTTCGGTGTCAACTTATTCACTAATACACCGTGGTTTAACGATTCATTACCTATCGTAGATCCGAGCACACTAATGGTAATAATGTTATGTGTTGGTGCTTTTACAGCCTCATTCCTTAGTGGGGACTTTAAGATTAGAATACCTAGAGAAAAGAAGAGATTACTGATAGGGTTCTTGGGAGGGATGTTAGTGGGAATAGGAGTTAGAGTGGCTTTAGGCTGCAACGTGGGATTGATGTGGACTAACTTCGCCCAGTTAGGTTACGACGGCATAATATTCTTGTTCGGAATGTTGGGAGGAATTTACTTAGCCGTGAAAGTTCAAGAGAGGTTGTGAGCTATGTTGGAGTCAAGATATCTTAGAAGATTATTAGCTCCCCTTATACTTTCCTTTTTTGCGATAGGCTGGTACAAGTTCAGTGAAAGCACTTTAGCCAATGCAAATCAGATAGCGTTGAACACGGCTAATTTTGCAGTATACGTTCAGCAAACACAGTATGATGGATACTTGACGGCCACAAGATACATATGCTACGTGGTCGTGTATGTCGGTCTAGCTCTATTCTGGTACAACCTTGTAAAAATAGTGGAGGCGAAGGAGAGAAATGGTTGACGTAGCTATTATGATGGTATCGGGAGACCACGAGAAGATGTACATGGGTATAGTGACGGCGATAGGTTATGCTGCGAGTGGAAATAAGATCTACATGTTCTTCACTATGGACGCATTAAAGGCACTCACTGAAGAGAACGAGAAAATAAGTCTACCTAACACTAAACCGTTGAAATACTATGTGGAGAATTTAATGGATATGGCTGGAGAAGACTTAGAAATTGTTGCTTGCGAGCTTGGAATGAAGGTTAAGGGTATTGAGAAACTCGCTTACCCGGTGAAAATAAGTGGTGTATCGGAGTTCGCTCTAAAAAGTAGTGAAGCGAAAATTGTCCTCGTTTTCTAAGTCTTTTTTCTTTTCCGCATCACGTACTGTTTTTGGCTAACTATTATATACCAACGTCACTTTGTTTATATTGATATGAAAAAAATTACGTCTATCTCTCATTTGGAACGATTCCTTTCAAAGAGACTAATGTTCATCTCAATGCCCCCGCTCATGGAACCCTTGTTTAAGAAGGTAACTAATGACAGAATAGTATTTGTACCAACCAAATTTAGTAGTAAGGATGAGCTTGAAAATTACTCCAAAGAAGTTAGGAGTAAAAAGGAAGGCATAATACTAGGTAGAGGTTACGTAATAGACCTTATAAGAGGTAAAGTTAAACTGGGTGAGGGTTCGACAACTTTAACCGGTAACGTACTAATATTTGGTTATAAGAAAGCGTTAAAGATTCTAGATAAACACAAGGTTTCGGATAAGGTAAAAGTCTTAGAATATTCTTCTCTCCCTTTCGATAATTGTGTAACTTATGTGCCTTCTTTAATCGCAGAGGCAATAAGGCTTCAGGAAAGGGGTAAACTTAATGACCAAATTAAAGTGTTAAATAAGTTTAAGCTACTACTCTACAAAAAACCGACATCAAAGGATCCGATCGACGCTCTAAAGGAGTCTTATAGGGGAACCAACTTAAAAGAAGACTGGGAAAAGTTAACCCCCAAGTGGAAGGAGGTTATACACTATTACTTAGACTCCTCTCTTGGTCTTTTACCCGGGGAGAGCGAGAGAGCTTTAGAGAATTTATCAGATTATTCCTCTGGCTATGACATGGAGCTTTCAAGTCCTAAATATCCAGAGTTTGTGGATTTATTAGATCTAAGTTTAAGGAATCTACTGAACGGGAAAAACGTTTACGTCATAGGTAGTTTGAGGTCGGGTAAGTCAACTTTCGCATCTCTACTTGCAAAAAGGTTTGAGGAACTCGGGTTCAAGGTTAAGATAGTGGATTATCACGGTATTTCCCAGGATTATAAATATATTGAGAAGTTAGCAGAAGAACTAAACGATAAAGAACCGTTGATTGGAGTTTTGACCTATGATCTATACCGTGTAATTCGCCCAAAAAAGGGGTTAATGGTAAAGCCAGGCAGTAGAGTGATATTCTCGCTTACTGAAAGAAAAGATTTAGCAGTAAAGATAGATAAGGGAGTATACGATGTTCCTCTCAGTTTCCTATTAACTTCCGAGAACGTGGACTTTGACGATTACTTTTTCGATTATATGTTTAACGTGATATTTGATGCTGACCCTAACAAAGTCTTGTGGTATTTACCGCTACTGAAACTTGCTAAAGACTATGGTCTGCCGATACCTAGGATGTTAGGTAGAATTTCCTTAGAGATTAACGGAAGGAAACTTGATAATGAAAAAGATCTAATATTGAAGTGGTTTTCTGTAGCAAACAGAGATATAAAGATAAAGATTTCAGAAGAATATGGAACAGATCTCATAGACACGATAGATGCAAATAAAATAAAGAAAGTCCTCAAAGAAGAAATAATTAAAGTATTAAAACCTGAAAACTCTCTGTCTCTGATTGAGTTATATTATTACTCTCTTATGGATTTTGACTTCCTACAAGTACCGAATATTGGAGAACTTAGGGACTATCTTATCTCAGGGAAAAGAGTAAATAGGATGGTTAAGGAAATTCTGGAAGAATTATTACCTAATTTGATAGAAAATTCCTCGCAAAGAGTAGAAGAAATCTGTATGTCTCTAAGAACTAGAATCTCAACTTTTAAGAATACGTCACAAATAGACAAGGAGAAAATGAATGAGATTATAGAAGATACATTGCTAGCTCCGTATAAGCTCGTCTCTGAAATAAAGCTGGTTTTGAGTAGTAAACAATCACCACCGGATTGTGTTGAGACTGCAATACAAATAACGGTTTCAGCGGTAAAAGGCGGTAGAACCGAGTGGGTTAAGAGTGTAATACCCGACCTGATAAAGAGGGCAAAAGAGAACACGGTTTTTGCAAGACTCTTCTCCATCATAGCATACTATTACCTTATGAATGAAGAAGATGAAAGACTAGAAGAAGAAATAGAAAGGTTACAAGATGCATATTCAATATTTCCTAAATCTTTAATTAAATATAAGAGAGGAGAACTAGCACATTTGGAAGTTCAAGATCCCTTGTGGGCCACGATCTTATTTGGAAGTCTTGCGGATTACGCACTGTCAAGCAAGGATCTAATAAAGTTTGCTTTTCTATATGAAAAATTTAGGCGGTCAGCTACAAAAGTGAAAGAGATACCACTGAATAAGGATGAAGCTTTACTTCTCTCAGACTTTTTAATGACTATACCAACAACTAACTCATCGTTAATCTACAAAGAGCTTGCCTTATTGAAGAAGAGATTAGACGCCGGAATTGGATATACATTACTACTTACACACCCTAAGACTGAGTCTGTGAGGACTACAATCGAACTAGTGGAAAAACTGAGTAATGACTGGTTTTCTGAAGTCTGGAAAAGAGTAAAGGAAGGTGATTATACGGATGAGGATTGTATGGATTTAATTAAGATGTACCAGCTTAAGTTAATGAAGAGCTTGGCTAATGGAGAGAAGTATGAGTATAAGACTATATTACAAGATGTTATGGATTTAAAGAATATATGTAATCAAGTAAAAAGCTCGGATATAAAGGGTGCAATAGATATAATTACTAATCTTTCTGGTGTTATACTTAACGACCGTCAGGAGGAGTTAATCATTTCGGGGACTTCCTTAGATCTCGCGATATATATTGGTAGTCTAATACTTTTAGGCCGTAAGGATAAACAATATTTCTTTAACATTATAGCAAAACAAATCGAAGAAAGACATCCTCCAGACTCACTGGAAGTTCTTCTAGTGCAATTAATCGATGCCTTAATTAATGAAGATAAAAAGCGGCTGGAACAGAAAATAGAGAAAATGAAGGATAACTACTACTCTGCCATGTTGGAGGTCCTTGTTAAAGTATTAACAGACAAGAGAAGGGCTGTACTGGGGTTGATCCCGTATATAGGTATGTGGCACATTACGGGTAGTAGACCAAGAGGCTTACTTTATTAATTTACTTTTTTCTCGCTACAAGTAAAGCTATAACTATTGCGGTAATTACTACTATAATTATTTCGACGGGGTACATAGGCGGTATAGAAAGTTGCTTTGAAGAATTCGCAGATTTGGTGGGTATGATAGTTGATGTGCTGGGTGTCGTACTATCTGTGACCGTCTGGGAATAAGTTGTCGAAGACGTCGTGGACTGATGAGAGGTGGTTGTTGGAATACTAGTTGTCGTATTTGATGGAATTACAGTAGTAGTGGTAATTGAAGTAGTTACTTCCTTATAAACTAGGATGTGGATTATGATGCTCTCGTTGATAGATCCTAGAGAATTTTGAGCCTCCACTGTAATATAAGCAGTTTCATTCTTAGTAAAGTTAAGGTAATAAATGTTATCCGTTGTAGAGCCTAAAAGCGTACCATTCACGTAAACTGAATACGTTGATGGAACGCTTTCCGACCAATATAATGTCACTATAGTATATCCGTTGTAATGCTCTTGATTTGAATGAATTGAGAAAGGCTGAGGTATTCCTCCAATATATACCAAGGTCGGGCTTGATGTTAACTGATAAGTAGGTGGGAATATCGAGGCTAAGTAACCGTCGACCTTTACCGTAAAAAGGTATATAGTGGTGTTTCCTACTAATACTTCACCTATACTGAGAGAAATACTGGGGGCTGTAGTGGAACCGCTATTGAAATAGACTGTGGACCAGTCGGATAGTTTAAAGACATAATTATAATAAGTATACTGAGTCTGACTATTTCTATACACTGAGCTAACTGCGACCAAACCATTATAATAACTTACTGTTGCAGTACCTGGTACTTGCTTTACATTATAAATACTGTCGTTTAATACGTTATATTCAGCTATGTAAGAATAACTATTAGAGGAGAAGTCAATTAAGAATGTATGGTTGTTAACTCTTTGGAAGGAAGTTGGCTCTATATCTTTGTAATTAGGAACGTGAGTTAAAGCCTTAGTAGATAAGTTATATATAAAGAGTTGTTCAGTAGGTAATGATACTGAGGATATTGAACCACTACTTAGTTGTAGGAGGGATAACTTACTAGTTGAATTAGCAATAGCTATTATGTCACTGGAGAGAACACATATTAAGATTACATTATTCACTGGGATAGTGTTATTGTAAATTATTTGATGTGAGGGTGAAATCACGATCAAGTAAGGCGTTGAGGAGGAAATGTTAGGGTACCATATAGCGTATATATATCCTTTGTATAACGAGAAAGCTTCGGTGAAACCGTAATCTATGATCAGATCAAGATTTCCCCAAATCCCGTTGCTGTAATCCACTGAGGCTAAATACGCGTATTTAATATCTGGTGATGATGGGTTAATTGAGGTTATATTAGGAGCGTAAATAAAGTAGACGGTGTCATTTAAAACGTACGGTTTGGATACAACCATTCCTTCAGGAGGGGAATATGAAGGGATACCGTAACCACTCAGGTAGGTTGAGATAGAGCTAATAGAATACGAACCTGACAAACTAGCACTCCCGCTTACTTCTATAACTAAGTAAAATATACTATTTCCGCTAACGCTTTGTTGAGACGCGTCTATAAAATCGGCAGTTAATGCAGCTGATATCTGAGCTTCTGATTTAATACTCATAGATATTAAGAGCAGTACCAGCAAAAAGACAGTAGAAAACACTATTCTAGCATTACATAAGTGGGTTCCCATTAAGTGCTTTAAACCGTTTTTATGTAAAAAGGTTTATTGTATAATCTGGCTGAAAAATTTTTAAGATTAGCCGTATTAAGGGAGTAGGATGTTGAAGATAATTTACTTATATCCCGTAATTGTATGAAAATTATATAATTAGAAACCTAGAATTTTAGATATCTATCAAATAATTGCTTTAACAACTCCTAAATCTTTAATGATAATTTCACTCATATCGTAGTGTTCGTTAATTGTTTACCAGCTTAGGTTATGTTTGTTTCATGAATTCTACATATTGATCATTAAGTTTAAGAAAATTTTCTCTGTTAATATATGTATACCATAGAAATTTATAATTTCGTATTCATATGCCAGTAATTAAATGAAAGTGAAAATTACATATGATAACGGTAAGGAAGAGGAAATAGAGTTAAGTAAAATTGAGGTAATAAAAAATGAAAATAAAATGAAAATTATGCTCACTACAAATTTGTGAGAACAGAAGAACCAATTACAATAATTCACGTTTATGTTCCTACAGATGAGAGACCTACAGTGAAGCCGATCAACGTAGAAGATGAGATCAGAAGTAAGGTCGTAACTATCACTAGGTATAAAAACGTAGCTGATGAGCTCATATCTAAGGCTAAAATAGCTCCTTTGCTGCCATCCAGAAGTCAATGCGTCTTCTGCGGTGATACAGCTACTAATCAATATAACAATAAACCAGTATGCTCTTCATGTTTTTCTTATTTAGTTAAGTACGGTGAAAA
>NZ_JBBHKU010000063.1:0-5453 GCF_037389295.1 Stygiolobus sp. RP850M
CTAAATAGGTAAGCCCTCCCCCGAATCGTCACGTGGGTCCTTTCAACCCACGTGGCAACGTTAGCTAATACTATGCTTGAAGTTTGAGCGAAAGATTTATTACTGAACGCCTCTTGGAGGGCAGTTTTACCCCATTCTACTCTGCTTTACTATCAGTTGAGTTATGTGAGGTATGCTGTGCCATTGAGTGGTGTTTACGCTATTGATGAGACTAAGGTGAGGCTTGTGAGGGGGAGGTATTACTACGTGTAGATTGTTAGGGATGTAAAAACTAAGGGAATACCCTTCTTCAACTAGTGTTAGGAGCGGGGTACATGTCTTGGTAGTTCTTGTGAACATGAAGGGTTGAGGAAATAGCAATGAGGGTGTTTAGGAGAAGGATTGATAAGGTAATTTACTTTCACAATGGGGCAACTGCATACAACGCCTTCTCATGGTTAAACGTAGAACACAAGAAGTTCAACGAGAGGGATTACGCAGAACAAGGGTTCAGAAGCTTAAACACTTGTATCAATGGACTTCCACTTCCCTTGGAATACTAACAAGTTCACAATAACTAGGTGGTTATTAACATCCTTCCTGATATATCCTTTACACCCCAACGTCCTTGTTAGATAAGGGGGTGATAATAAATGTAAATATTTCAAATGAATGAAATAGTTGTCCACACTGATAGTGTCGTCGTTAAGTTATTTATATTTGTATAACGAGTATCACTGACGGGTAGGAAGCCTGTATTTAGGCAAGACGTTTCTTGTCCCTCTTGTGGTAGTCATCATGTTGTTAAGTGTGGTAGGCCTTTGGGTAGGCAGAAGTTTTTGTGTAGGGATTGTGGTAAGTACTTCTTGGGTGATGCTAGTTATCATCATCATTCTAGGAGGTTGAGGGAGGAGGCTTTGAAAATACTAATGGTATGAGTATGAGGGCTATTTCTAGGGTGCTTAACGTACCTCTTGTTACTGTTTTCACAGCGTTATGGTAGGAAAAAGTATGAGAAGTTGGTTGAGTTGTGGGGTAGGGTTGAGGATTCAGTTAAGGGTAAGGTTGTTGCTAAGGTTGTTGACGAGATGTGGACTTACTTGTACAAGAATGCTAGGGCTTTTTACAAGTGGGTTTTCACTTGTTACGTGTACACGAGGCTGGGAGTTTACCTCATTTTGGGGGATAGGGATGAGAGTACTTTCCTTGAGGTCAAAAAGTATTTGCCTGAAGAGGGTAGATGGGTGAATGATGATTATAACTTGTTGAAAGACCACACGGTTGTCTCGCCAGTTAACCCGAACGAGTCCTTTCTCATTAAGGGATAGGCTAATTAGATTCAAGAGAGCGACGAAGGCAGTAAATAGGAGCATTCGCATCATGATGTACTCCATAGCCCTAGTCTTGTGGGAGAGAAGGTTAAATCCCAGAATTTGTAGCTTAACGACGACACTATCTCCACACTCATAATCCCTTGACATAAGCTTAAAACATTACAATAATGATATATGGTGATAATGTAGTCTTGAAAATATTACGAAGAGAATACAAAGATTTGAGAAACGTTAGAGGATGGTCGTTGATCTACAGTAGGAGAAAAGCAGGAAAATCGTTCTTAGTAAGAAAATACGTAAACCCCGACTTGTATTACGTTATAACTAGGGATTTACAAGCCTAATTTTCGTCAGACGGCAGCTTTAAAAAGCTAGATGACGCTTTCACCCAGTAAATTATAGCACTACGTGAGGGAAAGACAAGTTTCAGCGATTGCCTGAAAGGTATTGGGACGAGTTAAGTGCTTAACAACCCAACGGCAAACTAATTCTTGTAGAATCTAGCTTTAGAGTGAGGAAAAAATTAATAGGCAAGAAAAGTCCTTTACTTGGTTTAGTATTGCCTCATAGGCTTGACATAATACATCATGCTGACGTGTTATGCCAAGTTAAAGACCCCCTTACTCTCCTTAATCTACAGAGACCCTTGGACTATTAATTTCGTTAAGAGCTTAAAAGATTTAGAGGAGAAAGCTTATCGGCTCTACATGGTCACTAAGGTGTTAATAGGGGAAATATTTGAAGAGGACGAAAGGCAGTGTCGATATTTTTTATAATCCACTTCTTTTCACTTGATTACAACATTCGTAGATACAAATAGCATAAACGTCTTTTTACAAAGTTTCTGGTAATACCTAAGACAATATGCTGAATTTGTACTATTATACTCCTAAAGTAGATTTTTATTTGCTTAAGAGATTTGCTCCTATGCATATCATGAAGTTGGCCACAGTCGTTTTTATCATATTCATAATCGCTATAATTTTCTTAGGAATAATTTACTTTGTATACCTTGAAAATTTATTTAATGCGTATGCATACACACAGAATTCTATAATGAAATATTTCTTATCGCCTCAGCAAATAAAACCAAATGAAAAATCAATAACAGTGAACAATACGACATTCGAGCTTATGTATTATAATGTTTCTGAAAGAGAGTTAACTGAGTTAATACACAATACTGGTACTTTAACCAACAATATTAGCTATTTATTAATGTCGATTGCAGGGTTAATAATACTCTACGTACTATATATTTTCCTTTATTTTAGGGTTTTTATTAGAAATTTGTCACCAAGCATTATTTTCCATTTTCTATTTCCTAGTGTTGTTGAACTTATCATTATTGTACTCATACCTTTATCTCTAGGACTTATTTTCCTTAGTGCGATTTTCCCTATCCTTTCGACTTTTCTTTATGCATTAGACCATTTGCTGCCTCTAGACTCTGCTTATTCAATGATAGATTCACTGATCTTTGGTTTAGATATCTTTTTATTTGTGGTAGAGTTTTTAATTGAACACGTTACCGAGAACGAAATTTCATCAATTCCTACTACAATTGATGAAACAGTGAAATTATTTTATTCCACTAATGAAATATTGGAACATGTTATTAACGTATGGAAATTATTAATTAAAATTTTAGTTATAATAACATTTGCTATCTCAATAGCTACAACTTTTTTGGCTTATTTTAATATCGCATATCTAATAGAAGACTTTCTTTTTGTATTTTTTACAATGTCAATCATTACCGTTCTGGTATTGTTAGTTTTAATTACCGAATTCCTAGTCAATATAAGCTTTAAAGGAATGAGTTACATAGATAGGTAAATTTATACTTCTAAGACGAGAAAGAGTAAAAAACCGTAATAATAAAATCTAGCTAGGCTTGGTAGCCAACTAGAGCTTTTTTATATTCTAGTTTTCTATACGCTCTAAGTAGAATAAAACTTTCGCAGAAATGAAGTCTCAGCTTTCCCATAATAAGTCGACTTACTAAAACTGAATCTACGTCTAAGAGAGCTAAATTATTTATAATTAATATAACTATCATTATTTAGTTAAAATTTTGAACTAATGGATTAATTTATCTATGAACGGGGTGCTTAATGTAATAATTGCGTCATTGACATTCACCTTATTTAGACTTTGATTTTACTCTAAGTATTCTTTATCTAGGAATATCTGGGAATACCTCCCGGTGAGGTGCTTAGATATGTTTACGTTAAATATCAGGAATACAGAATGAGATCAGTTACTGAGGACATGATCTTTAATGACTCTGGTTCTTATCGAATTTCACAAAAGTAGCCTTCTTTTGAATTGCATTTAAGACGGTGTTACTGACTAGGAACGTGCTTTAAGTACCGGGGATGATTTATAAAACGAACGAAGTAAATTACTAGGAGAAATAAGATACTTTCTACATCATCAACCAATTTATGTATCCTTTCTCTGCCACTTACTTGAGAAGATGAACTTTTTCTCGCAAAACCACCTAGACAGAAAGCTAGTGAAGAGATAACTAGACTTTTTTCTCAGTCTCTCTAAAATATTTCTAACCGTCTGAACGTCCTCTTTCAAAAAGTCCGCTATCTTCTTAGGTGTAGTAGGAGTTCCAGCCTTAGAAAGAATATCTATACTTATAATCACTGCACATTCTGCAGGTGTTAATCTTTTTGTGTTTGACACACTATAATAATTTTATCTGACGGATAATGTAGAAGATTATGATAATACCTAATTCGAGTAAATTTATTAGGCTAACTATATTAAGTAAGATAGTATGTATGATTGGGAATGGTGAATTAAATTAATCTAAAGCGTATACTAAAAAGAGAATTCACCCATCAACTAAGGATTGAAAATCTCACTTTGGATATATTTATTTTCAATAATAGTATTTTCTAATAGAAAATTGGACTTATAATCACACGAACTTTAAATTAATTATAAAACCTATAGGAAAAAACTTAAAAGTTTCTTATTAATTAATCATTATTATACGATAATAGAAAGTGAAATCGTGTAATCAGTTTCTTTGACATCCCTCACAGTTTTCTCTGGTTTTACTAACGGCTTTACCCAGCCCATCCTAGCGATGAGGTTAGCTGGACTAACTATAACCTCAATTTCATTATCGCATGTCCTAATCTCTAATGGATCATCTGAAGTGATATCACAACCTCCATGTCTTCTAACTAAATTCCAGCAGTTATGGGAATCTTAGGGAGGTAATACCAAGAAGTCGGTATTAGCGAGAAGTTTTTAATTTTAGACGTCTTCATACTGAAAAGATGTCAAACGGAAAAGGACAAATCGAGTTAGCTAAGGAGAAGTTGGTCAAGGCAGTGAACAAAGTCCTGGGCGTGATCAGGAGGAACGGGAGGAGCAAGAAGGTCGAGTTAGCACTGGTCCTCATGACCCTGCTAGGCGGTAGGGCCAGCGTGAAGAATGTTGCCGAGACGTTCGGGTTAGACTACACAAACCTGCTGGAGGCGTTGGGAGAACTCGAAGACGCGTGGAAGGACTACTTAAAGGTCCTGTCGGGGATGGTGAAGGGTGAGGTTGTTGTCATCATAGACGACACCGTGGACCACAAGGAGTACTCCAGAGGAAAGGACGTGAGCCCTCACGGGAACTACTGGATCTACTGCCACGCCCACGGGAGGTTCGAGAGGGGTGTGCAGCTCCTCACGGTCGCCATAGTAGACCTCTCCACGGGCAGGGCGTTCATGGTGGGAGCCTTCCCCTACGCCGTGAGGAAGATGTTGGATTTGGGGATGGTTACTGAGTTCAAGACCAAGATCGACTTGGCCAGGGAGATGTTGGACGTGCTCAAGGGGTACTTCCGCGTATCAAGGGTAGTCTTCGACTCGTGGTACTGGTCGGAGAAGCTCGTGAAGGACAACGTGGTGTCTGAGCTCAAGTCCAACCGGAGGCTCCTCAGGGTCGAGTCGGCCCGGGGAACCCTCGAGGAGGTGGAGGGACACCTCCGAGTGGGAGACTTACCCCCCGGAGTCTACTACGCCGACCTGACCCTTGGAGACCGAGTGATTACGGTAAAATTGCTAGTCCAAGAATATAAAGGTGACTCCGGGACACACGTCAGGTACCTCTACACGACCGATC
>NZ_JBBHKU010000064.1:0-5229 GCF_037389295.1 Stygiolobus sp. RP850M
TAAGAGAGTCGTGGAATTAGCTAGGGATTTAAGGGCTAAGGTTATTGTTGGTAAGTTTTCCTCAAGGTCTAAGGAGAAGATGGAGGTCAATAAAAATGATAAGCTTAGGCATAGGATTCATCAGTGGAGTGTTGTTAAATTTGTGGAGATGTTGAAAACTCAAGCGATAGACGTTGATGAGGTTTCTGAGTCCTACACTTCCTCTATCAACCCGTTTAACGGTGAGAAGTTGAAGAAGAGGAAACAAATAGTTGAGAGAGTTATAAAGGTTTTTAACCCCTACCTGATGACGGGCACTGCTCACGAGGGTGGGGGGATTAAGGTTTTCAAGGTGAACGCTAGGTACTTGGAGGGTAGTGAAGTTCTTTTGGAGAGGGATTCTATTGCTCCTCTTAACTTGGTAAGAAAGGTGGATGGGAGGGTAGTGGCGTTTCCCTCGACTAGCCCCAATGAGTTAAGGGTGACTGTGTATGATCCCTTAAGAGGGGTGCCCGTGGCGGAATTAAAAGTAATTAAAAGTAAGGAAAAGTTACGCCACGGGTAAACACTATTAACAAAGGGAAGATCAGGAAAGTACCGTCGTTCATGAAGTGAGCTAATGAAGTTATGGCAAGTGCCCTGAAATCGTTGGGTTCCATAAAAATAGTTCGAATTCGAACAATTTAAGTGTATCTAAATATCATTCGCTCCTAACCTTACTCAACAAGCTGTAATAAATATAACCGCCAGCTATCTGCAAGACCCCTCCTACTATCTCGGGTAGAGGTAACCAAATATCCATCAGAATACCGCTTGCACCGCTACTCAACTGAGCTACACGTGTTGAAACGCCTTGAATGCTAGTCGCAGCACCGTAGTCCTCCGCTGAGATTCCCCTAACGTTTATTGCAGTTCTATTTGGCGCCCCTATTCCAGCGTTAAAACCCCTTACAGCATAAAACACAGCTGCCATGATAAAAAAAGGTGATAAAGCCATTGCTATGAGGAATACGCCGTTTAGTAACCTCGTTATTGAGGCTACAAATAACGTGTTTCCCCTTACTTTTGAAGCTAGGGCGGAACCCAAAGAGGTCAGTAAATACGAGATCGTGAAAACCAGACCGATCTGGGATTCCGTAACATGGTAAGCCAACTTAAACCATAGGGGAAGCAAGGGGACGGCTAACCCTATCCCAGCCCCGGTTACCGTGTTTGACGCTATGACCCGTAAGATGTAAGAGAAGCTCTTCTTTCCCATGATCTTTGTGGTCTTTTTGGGTCTTTTGGCCTCCTTAACTATGGCAATACTTATTACTGAAATCGCCATTAATACTGCAGCTACAGCGAAGAGCGTTCTGTACTCTTCTACCGCCGGTTTATGGATGAGGGGTTGGAGGGAGAGCAATAAACTACCTATGACGCTCGCACTACTCGCACCAGAACTTAAGTAACCGAGTTTTTTAACCCTTTCTTTTTCGTCCCTCCAGTTTGAAGCTACTAATGCGGATATCCCGGGGGACCAGAGACCTCTTAGACCACCGCTAGCCCCTCCGCCTATACCGGTAATGATCAAGAGTGGTATGACGAGGTTTATGTTGGAGGTAAAGCTAAGTGCGGTTATGCCGAATAAGGGGAGCATGTCACCTATTATTAACGACTTTTTATACCCGTATCTGTCCCCTAATAAGCCTAAACCCGGTGAGAGAAGGGAATAGAAAGCGATCACTCCAAACACTATTAATCCGACGTTGATTACGGAAAGCCCGAGTAATGAAAGGTAGAGAGGAATAGAAAGACTGACGTAGGCTAGTGCAATACTCCTAGCGACCCTTGATATGAAGAGAAATAAAAAAGATCTATCGACCATGCTTTATCGAGTCTATTCGGGACTAAAAAGTTTAATTTAGAACGAATTTGTGTATAGGGCTGTCACTGAAGGTTTATGAGAGAAGAGTATATTATCCTAAAACTGAGGAATAAACTATCACATCAGTAATATTTAAAAACCCTTTTAAGTCTCTATTATTTACGATATTTTCTTTATTATTTTTTTTGTTTATTTTTACCTTTATATTTCACATACGTTTTTGATAAGTTGCTTAATGAGGGAGTAAAAATCTCTTTACTATTTGAATAAATTGAAATTTACTAATGGATTTATAAATCATGTGACATATTAATTAATATGGAGTCACAAAACGGAGACATATTCGATGCAATATCTCATGAAATCAGGAGAAAAATAATCCAACTGTTAGCTGAAAAACCAAAGACTTTTTCCGAGTTACAAAAGGATTTAGGGTTAGACAGTCCGGCACTGGCTTTTCACATTAGAAAACTTAACGGTCTCATATCTAAAAACGACCAGGGGTATTATGAGTTAACACCCTTAGGGGTTAAGGCTTTAAACATGATCAGGCAAATACATAATGAAGCCCCCACACAAGCTAACAATAATGAGGAAGATGAAGAGGAAAAAGGTGCATTTTTGCTTATTCCTGGACTTTCTAGTTTGTTTAAGAGTATACAATCAATAGCTGAATTACCTTCTAAACTAGACGAAATTTTCGCAAAGGGTTTCGGCTGGCATAAAATGTTCGAAGTATATAACGGTCCTCTATCTGTAAAGCCTGACTTAACTGTGAGTATTAATGGAGGTAAGGTCACTATATATCAAGGTGACCCACACGCCGTAATCAAATGTGTAGACGAAGACGGATTTCACACGAAAGATATAGGAAACGAATTAAGGATAGAGATCGATGGATGTTACGCAGTGATACATTATCCGTCATTGAACTCATTGAAAGGAGAAGTTAATGGAGGAGCTATTACGCTAAAGAACTCGATTGCAAATGTCTCGATTGAGATAGACGGAGGAGCTTTTCGTGCAGACGTGGAAAACGTAGTAAACTCTAAAATCCAAATAAATGGAGGAGTTGCTAACTCTAAATTACGTTATGCCGGAGAAGGTACCTTATATGCTGAGGTAGACGGAGGGACGATAAATCTGGATTTAGAAATACCTTCTAACATAGGAATAATTTTCAATAAGAACGTAAACGGCGGATTAGTGAAAGGGGGCAAAAACATGGTTAAGGAGAAGAATGTGATCGCTAACATAGAAGTTGACGGGGGAATTGTATCTGTTAATACTAGAGTATACTAATAGATTATGGTAACACTGATACTGTAAGAACAGATGAGTAATTAAGAGAGATGTGAAGCGATTATCTATAGAAGATATAGACAATACAATAGATAGTGTAGCAATAATAGGCAAAAACACAGTATTAAGGTTAAATAAACGTGAAGCAAAGAGGTTACTAAAAAATACTAAACGATCCTCCAACAAACAAAGTTAACATAAATTGCAGCTATCTAACAAGAATAGGTCTAGTTAAAATTAATCTTGTAATAATGCGGGGGGTGGGACTTGAACCCACGCAGGCCTACGCCATCGGGGTTCTCACTTATGGGGTCCTGAGCCCGACCCCTTTGACCTTGCTCGGGCACCCCCGCACATCACATATTATACGTTTATGGTAAATAAAGTTTTAACAAGTCCCAAAGCTCTTTACCTTAAACTTACCTCTTGGTCTCACTTTTTATTTCCCAGTTTCTATTAAATCTACACTTCAACACTCTATTCAGATCCCTCAAGTTGACCGTAAGGAGAGCTACAGAGCCTAAAGGTAGGATATAATAGACCAGTATATAATAAGTCGGGGAAGCAAGAATCGGTAGAACTGAAAATACAGCCCCTATTCCAGCAGCAATAGTGACTATTATCAAAGTAGGTAAGGAGAGGCAACAAGATGTCCCAGAAATTATTCCAACTGTAGGTAAGACTACAAGTGTTATACTTTTCTTCTTAGCCTTTACAGCTTTCCATAACTCCAATACTCTTTCAACGTTGGCTCCTAGTAGTAAGGAGAGGATTAAACCTAAAAAGATCGTATAAGGAATAGCATCAGATACGAAACCGTAAAGGTAAAAAGTGAAGCCTATAGCCTCAGTCTCGTACTCGACAAAGTAGGGAAGAGGAGGAGGAACAGCTGCTCCGAAATAAACAGTCACATAGGGCAAATATTCTACACCGCCAAATAATGCTTCGTAAAAGGCTCCGTAAATAAGTACATGAAATGTCATATAAATGGATGCAGAAATCCAATAGGCCCTGCCTTTTTTAATCTCTCCCCACACCATATTGAAGAACCTCTTAGGTATCATAAGCCAAACTGCTGACCAGAACGTTATAGCTGATAGCATACCACCTATTCTCACGTAGTGAAAAGCTAAGAGATAAAACACGAAGGAAGATACTAGAAGGATTATGATAATACTTAGCCTTGTTGCAAGATTCATAAAAAATATATATCTTCGTACAATTTAAACTGATTAGTACTAGTTGACGACGAAACCAGTAAAAAACCGATTGAAACGTTAAATTTTAAGGTTAACTTCTTATTATTCGTTAGTTGGCAATCAGATCTTCATATAAAGGTAGAAGAAGAATCCCCCATCTCAATAGCTTTGATAAGAGGGAAATATTTCGTTTAGCGGAAGGGCTATTACCCAGCCGTAACTATTCGCTAAGAACATTGTATTTCCGGCGATCACTGGGTTTACTATTCCGAACCTTCCTCCTACGTGATAAGTTGCCAATATATGTCCACTATGCGGGTTTAATACATAAATGTGTTTACCCGTGGCGTAACTTTTCCTTAGTTTTAATTACTTCTAATTCCACCACGGGCATCCCTCTTAAGGGATCATACACAGTCACCCTATAACTCATTGGGGCTAGTCGAGGGAAACACCAATACCCTCCCATCCACCTTCCTTGCCAAGTTAAGAGGAGCAATAGAATCCCTCTCCAAAAGAACTCCACCGCTTTCCAAGTACCTAGCATTCACCTTCAGTACTTTTACACCCCCACCCTCGTGAGCAGTGCCCGTCATCAGGTAGAGGTTAAAAACTTTGATAACCTTCTCCACTGCTTGCTTACCCTTCCTCAACTTCTCACCGTTAAACGGGTTGATAGAGGAAGTATATGACTCAGAAATCTCCACGACGTCTATCGGCTGAGCTTTTAACATCTCCACAAATTTAATAACACTCCACTGGTGAATCCTATGCCTAAGCTTAGCAGTCTTGTTACTCTCCATCTTATCCTTAGACCTTGAGGAGAACTTACCTACTACGACTTTAGCACTTAAACTCCTAGCAAGCTCTGTTATCCTTTTT
>NZ_JBBHKU010000065.1:0-2770 GCF_037389295.1 Stygiolobus sp. RP850M
GAATCTTTGATTCATCCAGCAATGGTGGCTTCAGATGATCCTGAGAGAGTATTAATAATAGGGGCTGGAGAAGGTGCCACGATTAGAGAAGTTCTGAAATATAACGTGAAGGAAGTTGTAGCGGTTGATGTGGATAGAAAGGCAGTCGAGATTGCTGAGAAGTATTTAGAGACATGGCACAAGGGCTCATTTAGGGATCCAAGAGTTAGGTTGATCTTCCAAGACGGTTTCGATTTTGTCAGACAATACAAGGGAGAGCCTTTTGATGTAGTAGTGCTAGACCTTACAGACCCTACTGAGACTTCTCGTTCCAGAAACTTATATACTATAGAGTTTTATAAAGAGGTGAAGAAGTTAGTAAAGGACGTTATGGTAACTCAGGGCACTTCTCCGTATCAATCTCCTCATTCGTTTTCAAGGCTTGTAAAGACGTTGAGGGAAATATATAACTACGTGTCTGTGGGTTTATCTTTTGTCCCTTCCTTTGATACTGTGTGGGCTTTTATCTTCTGTTCAGACAAGGTAAATGTCAGTAAGTTAAACGTAAAGAACAGACTTAACAGAGTAATGGGTGAATTGAGGTATTACGACGAAATAACTCACAAGAACATGTTTCTTTTACCTAAGGACGTTAGAAAACTCATAGATAGTGAAAAAACTGTAGTGACTTTGTCAAATCCTATTAACATTCGGGAAGGTTGACTTACTTTCTCTTTATTTCGTCACAGCTGGAGTGTCCTAATTCTTTACATAATATCAGGTCATCTTCCGTAGCGTCTAGTAATTCTATAATATATTTCTGTACCTTTTCTTTCTTTATTATTTTGTAGCCCAGAGAAGAAAACATTCTGACAGCTGCTATATTCCAACTTCTCGTAGAAGCTACAACTAGTGAAAGCCCTTTAGCCTTGAAATATTCCTCAGCTCTTCTCACCATATCTTTTCCGATTCCTTTGCCTCTATATCCCGGCAGAACTCCCAAATAGAATATAGCACCTATGTTCTTTCTTCTCTTTAATTCTGCAAACCCTACTTCTTTTCTATTTACTTTAGCAACGAGGACTTTAGAGCAATTTACGTTTTTTAATGCATAGTATTTATCGAATATAGAAAGAGACTTACTTATTAATTCATCTATATCCATATTCCCGAAGCCTTATCTTCAATTGATAATGTGTGATAATCAGTTAATAAAAATTACCTTTGTAATCTGTTCATAAGGCTCAGTTATAAGGTACAACATAAGACACTCTCTGACAATCTTTTATATTCGTTAGGCTATGAACTATTCTATACGACAAAATCTTGTTCTTACAATTATAGTTCTAGGTACATTAATGGCTTCTGTAGATACTACTATAGTTCTTTTAGCCTTGCCTACTATTACAGTCGACTTAAAAACGAACCTTTACACTTCCATATGGGTGCTTTTGTCTTATTTGCTAGTCCAAGCAGTCATCTCGACGCAAGCAGGAAGAATAGGAGACATATTCGGAAGGTCGAAATATATAATTTGGGTTTTGCCCTTTTCACCGTAGCTTCAGCGCTTTGCGGTCTATCCACTAGTATAGACCTACTTATATTTTTCAGAGTAATTCAAGCCTTGGGAGGAAGTTTGATATCCTCTAACGGAACTGCCTTGATTGCAGATCTCTTTTCTCTTGGCAGCAGGGGTAGAGCTTATGGTCTAACTGCTTTGGGTTGGAATATTGGTGCTTTAATCGGTATAGTGCTTGGAGGGATTTTAACCACACTATTGGGTTGGCAATATATATTTTTTATATTAATGTTCCCATAGGTATTTTCGCTATACTTGTAGGGCTTAGGGAGATTAAGGACGTGAACCCTACAAGGAGTAAGCTTGACGTGACCGGTAGCGGTATTCTAGCTCTAATTCTTTTCTTCATATCTTACGGACTGGTCACTATAGCAGGCGTAGGTGTAAATCCTACCGATCTGCTTTATGTGATCCTAGGCTTAGCTCTTCTACCTTATATTTGTATTTAATGAAATGAGGGTGGAAAAACCGATAATAAACTTAAAGTTATTAAAGATCAGGTTATTAAGCCTCTCTTTATATGCCTTATTCTTCCAAGGGATAGGAGGTCTCTCTCTAACTTTCCTACTCATCATCTACCTTCAAGGGGTTAAGGGTCTTTCACCTTTATATGCCTCCCTTGTTTTAGTTCCTGGGTACATAGTAGCCAGTGTTCTTTCACCTATTGTAGGTAAGAGAACTGAGAGGACTAAACCTGGATTATTAGCCTCCTTAGGATTACTGGTTACATTAGCCTCGCTTATTTTATACTTTGCATTACTCACTCCTTATTCCTCACCTTACCTAGTATCAGCTATATCCACAGTTACGGGGATAGGTTCTTCCCTATTTTGGCCTTCAAATAACACTGCAATTATGTTTAGTGCGCCTAGAGAATATTATGGAGGTGTATCAGGGTTAGCAAGGACTTTTTCCAGTATAGGCACTGTATTGAGTTATGTGATAAGTATAACCGTAGCCTCTCTGTCCATCCCCAGATATGTAGCGTTTGAAATATTCCTCGGTACTAGTTCATTGGATAAAAAAACTATGGTACAGCAGTTATGGGACTTTAACGTAACTTAAAGATTTTCATCAGCCCAGGCGGTCCGCCTAAATAACGTTCAACGAACCTGAGGAACGCCTCCACGCTCCTCAGGTTAAGAGCCCCCACCAGCTCCCTGACGACGTTGACCATGATGGTGAAGATCGTGAGGTAACCCTGAAGCCTCT
>NZ_JBBHKU010000066.1:0-14279 GCF_037389295.1 Stygiolobus sp. RP850M
TCTCAATACTCCTTCAATAGCCCTATAAGGTAAGAACAAGTGGAGGAATGCTAGGAATTCGTTGAACTCCTTTGGTGCCTTGTAGGTTTTCTTTGCATGTCTATTCTCCTCTGCTAGTAAATCCCACCAGTGTTCGAAGACGTAGAAGGGGAACATTAGGGTATATCTCATTATAACGTTCTCGTCGTACTTGTGCCAATCCCTCTTGTACTTACTCTTTCCCATGAGTAATACTCGTAATTATTTTTTATAAATTTTTGTATAATTCTGAAGTAGCCCACAAAGCATTCCTTCTTTCAAATCATATAACGAATATATGTACCCTAGTTGTAAATGTAATTTAAACGCTTAACTACATCCTCTCATGCCCTCTCTCAAGGATAGCAATCTTTCCAGCTCAACCTCCGTTTGTCCCTACACTATCATTTCAATCATTTTATGTTCATTCATGATCGAGTGTAGGGACTTAGCCCTCAACCACCCACTTACTGTAGGTGGGTCATGGGACTCCTTCGAGCCCAACGGCACGGGGCTCACATCTCCGTAATCTCTCCCACCCTTTTGGGCATAGCCCACATCGCAACGTGAAAAAGGATTCAGCCCATTAAAGAAGTCCTCCCTTAGGTGATGCACAAAAGCTTCCATCACCGAAAGTCCTATCTCCTCTCACTCTCGAATACTTTTAAGGAATATCTCACTCCATCACACATTTCCTTATAGTCCTACCCACTGAAAATTTACCATAAGGTAATATTAGTATGGCGTTGTAAGGTTTTACTTCCTCACAATACTTCTCCAGTAATTCCTTGACCCCCATTCTGTCATAAGCTATGCAATACGCAATACTAACACCCATCATTACTGTGCCTAAAGTTAAGTTCTCCTTGAACTCCTCTTCATCAAAAACTGTCGTATCTAGCCTTACTCCAGTCTCTTTGAGGAATGAAAGTCTCTCCTTAGAAAAGTCCTTATTACTGCCCTTCCTAACCACTATTAGCACGTCTACGTCGGAATCTTTTCTGTACTTCCCTATCATCCTACTGCCGTAGAATATTATGGCTAAAACGTCGTCTCGTATTATCTTCTCCCTTGCTAAGTTAAATAATTCCATGTTTTCTAAGGAAAGATTCAGCAATTTTTAACACCTTTTCTGAGTAATCTATCCCTTGTCTGCACATCTCCTCAGTAATTATTTCTTCCGGTGTTTTTATATCTTGCCCGTTTATTACGGGATACCTAGATATACTCCAACCACCCGACAAATAATCCAAAGCTTCAAGGACTATGTCTAAATCTTTTCCTAATTCTTGTAAATTGTTGGAGACATCAGCAATTAAATCGTGTTCCTTCCTATACATTAGCTTAACCTCAAGCATTGCTCTAACGCTTTTTTCCACAGATTGTTGAGAGTAAAAGAAGCACTCTGGGTAATCTTTCAACGAAAGGGCTTGTTTAGCCCTTTGGTTATCCTTAATAGCGATTGAGAAATAAGCCTTGGCAAACTCCTTATACTTTCTCGGTATCATCTAAACTCAGTTTATGGGGTGAGATTAAAAGTTATCAGATCCTTGATTTGTTAGAGCTTCTTAGGTCTTAAGCTATACATTTTCACGATATTGACTCCTTATACAAAACATTTTAGTAAGATTTGTAGAGTATGCCAAACTATTTCTATTGTTCTTAATGTCTAGGTGTTATGTTCACAGCGTTATGGTAGGAAGAAGTAGGTTGAGTTTTGGGGTTAGGCTAAGGTTGTTGATGAGATGTGGACTTACTTATACTAGGGCTATTTACAAGTGGTTGTTTCGTTTACACTTCTTTATTCTTCAGTTAGGGTGAGAGGTTCTTCAAGGAATAAGCTCTGGAGAGTGGGTTAGCGGTGATTATAATGTTTACTTCTCCTTGAGGACTCATCGTTTGTTAACCCTAACTCGTTAAGAGGGCGACAAAGGCTATAATTGGATTAAGTATTCTCTTGCGATAGCCTTATGGGAGAGAAAGTTTATTCCAGATTTAATCTTGGTGAAGGAGGTAGTCTTATTTACGAGTCCATAATTTATTGCATCCTCTAGTATCTTTTTATACTCTTCTTAGACTTCCTTCAACTTCTGGTAGGTCTTATAGTCTACTTTGACCCTTAACTTCACTGCCCTCTCCACTTAACTCACCTATCAACTATTTTACACCTTGAACTAGGACTGTCTTCTTATGACTCCTCATTCCGTAAATTTAACCGGCTAATGACGTAATGATGGAAATCATATCTTCCACAAGTTCTTGTGTGGCATCCTTAGGTTCTTCTCCGAAAACAACCTCAATCTTAACTCCCATGGTTGAAAAGAATTCCTCAAGGTACTCGAAGCCGAAACCTCGTTAGTCTGTCTTTGTAGGTTACTAATACGACGTCTACACTCCTTCCCTCAACAAGTTTGAACAGCCTTAACAATCCTTTTCTTTGTGTGTTTAACCCGCTTGCAGTATCTTTCAGTGCTTCAACTACCTTGTTCTCACCTACTTTGGAATTCCAGAGACTAAGGGAAGGACTCTAGAGGAGAGTTCGGGTGAGGTAACGGTAATAGAAGAAGTGGAAGAAAAGAGTTAGGAAAAAGATATTATCTCTAAATATCAAAATTTTTTATTATAGCTATATTAATAAATTATAATAGATACTAAACACTTATTAGCTCCGATTAGCTCTTCTAGTTCTTATGATAGCATATTTTGAGCGGCTAATCTTATATATACAATGACGTTCTTGATGATTTTTAGGATATATTTTGACCTTGAAAATAATCCATGTGAGATTTTATATTTCACGATCACAAATTCTAAAATCATGAAAAAAGGGATAGTAATTTTGGTAACACTTACATTAATACTCATTTCAGCCTTGGCTTTCGTACTCTCTAACGCTAAGCATAGTTCGACCATTCCCAATAGTAACCAAACTTATCTTGGCTCTTTTACAAACGCGTCCAGTTTAAATACCAATTCTAAGAGTTCTACCTTATTATTCTACAACAAATCCTTCTTAAGGATAAACTTAATGGAGTTTAACACTTCCTTTAGTTTGATAGGGGAGAGGGGCCCTACTCTCTCCTATCCCATTTCGGAAGTTTACAGCACTAATAACTCTCTCTTCGTATCTACTTTTCTATGGAACATGGAGAGTTCTGACGGAATCGTTAATATGACTTTAAAACACGGTCTACTTAACGTTTCAGTAAACCTTACTAATTTCGAAAAAATACAAAATAATATTCCGGTAGATGGTTATCCAAGTTTAATGTACGGAAAAGAGTGCTGGTTCCCCTTTTACGGCTCAACTATACAATTACCAGAATTACCTCTACCACAAAAACTTGATTCTTTACCCGACTTTTATTCCCAAGTAGACTTCAAACTTTACCAACTAAACGGAAGTATAGACGACTTCTCTTACGATATTTGGTTAACTCAAAATCCTAACGTGACCGTCTTACAATATCCTTGTATAGAGGTCATGATCTGGATGTATCATGAGGAGAACATTTCTAGTTCATATTTTATTAATGAAGGTAATGTGACTGTTACAGCCGTTATTAACGGTAGTATTGAAAATGAGACTTTTACTGTATACGTTTTACCTCATACCGGTTCTGCTAACGGATGGATAGGCGTATACTATGTGTCACAAAAGGAGCTAGAGGGCAACATATCCCTACCGTTATCTTACTTAATAAAGCAGTCTGTTAACTTTGCTAGCAAAGTCTTTCCTTCTCTGTTCCTAAGTCAATACTATCTAAACGCTATACAAGTTGGCATGGAATTTAACAATGACCCTCAGGGAAATGCTAAATTGGGTTACGAATTGTATGGATGGTTTTTGTACTTTAACTCAACGGCGTGATAAAGAATAGTCTGTTTTCAGAGGTTTTATAAAAAATGGGATAGCTTAAAACAATCATTTGTATAGGAAATTTCTTTATGAACTATCATGTTACTTAACTTAAGTTTCTTACACCATCATCGAATATTTAGTGACTTTGTATCTCCTAATAGATTTGCATTCATTAGAAGCCCTACTATTCCTACCATTTTCACCACGTCTCCCAATATTGCTACTATTCCTAGATTCACAAGATATAACGGTAAACCTGCAGTAAATACCACAGCTCCCCAAAAGAATAATGAGGAGTAGCCGAAATTGAACTTTTTAGTAGTGAGGTATATGGAGATTCCAGCTATAGGCTCTAACGTATATCCTGCCAGGATTATCTCTATACCGAGGAATTTACCCAGAGAAGCCAATATTAACCCTAAAAAGGTAATAATTATTGCTGGGATTGCGAAGTAGTCCATCAATTTTGGCTTTTCTAACTGCGATTTATGATACGAGAGGAAAGAAGGTATTGCTAAAAACCATACTATCCACATGATTACTAAGAAAGGTAAGGATAAAGCGTAGGTAATCCCGTTTAAGTCTAATAGTACTAATCCAGCTAGAATTATAAGGGAAGCAATCAAACTGATTATATTTCCTCTCCTTAAATAAGACTTTATCATAAGTGTAAACTTATGTACATAATATTAAAAATCATGTAAAGTTTATTAGATATACAGTTTTTTAACTTGAAACGAAAATTAATTATCACAAAATTTTCTTGTTCAGGTGAATAGAGAGTACACTAAGATGCGGACTAGAGGCTTGTCACAGCGTATAAAAGCCTTACTAAAAAAGGGGTTAAGGGGGAGGATAGCCTCACCAGCGGGGATGGATAGCCCCTTATATTTAAATACTTCTTTGCCAAAATTTCTTTTAGTGACGCTAACGACGCTCCTCAGCTCTATTGAGGGCTTAATGGGACTGTGAGAGAGGCATTTAGTATCTCTTTAAGGTACTGGACGTTATGGATGAGATCCCTCTTTTCATGTGAGGGAGTTATGGCTATCTCGACTGCCCACCAAATGTAAACTCGAATCGATGGTAGAAACGGTGAGAGGGGGAATCCTCGCTCTTCTAAGGCAATGAGGAGTCAGATACGGTATGATTAACAGATTGTGTAGTTTTAAGACGTTTTTCTTTAGGACTTTGACAATGTTATCTACGCGTGAAGTCTTCTCATGTTTCTCTCTCCACTAAGACACTCTCTTTTTCTATTTCCTTAAGGACTTCCTTTAAGCTGGAGTACTTTTGACTAATTTCATCGTAGGCGTCTCTCCTATCTAATAGAGCACCTCGAAGTCCCGCATTAATCGCACCTATCACATCCACTTCATAAATGTCTCCTAAATGAAGAGCTCTGTCTCTACCCTCAGGTATGGCTAGCTTGAATATCTCAGGATCGGGTTTTACTTTTCCTACTTCAAAGGAAAAGACTGCTTTGTCAAAGTATTTCCTCAGACCGAACGTCTCTAGGTATTTCTTAGCCTTGCCGTTACTTGCAGCATTGCTTATGAGTACGGTCTTTAATCCTAAAGACTTAACGGCCTCTAAAAACTCTACAACATCATCGTACATCAGAACTTCTTTTTCAGCGTTCTTCCTCGCTTCCTCAATTTTCTCTATGTCTTTGTCACTCAATTTAAGCCCTAATTCGTTAAATATCTCTCTTAACGAGGGTGTGTTATTTCCGTTAGGGTTAGGTTCTAATTTTTTGCCTCTTATCTTAGCTGAAACTCTGAAGAGCTTTTTTGCAGGTATATCGTAGCCTAAGTCTTTGAGGGCTTGTGATATTACTTCGTAACCCCACGGTCTGTTGTATATTAAAGTGTCGCCTAAGTCCAGTGAGATTATTTTTATCTTCATTGGAAGTCTTAAAATTCATATCAGATAAAAAATTTTGTTAGGGTTCTCGTGACTTTTGTGTGAAGACCAAATACCTTTGCTGAATACTACGCGCTAAATATATAACAGGTAGAGATGTACTTTAATATACCGAAGAGACAAAGAAAAAAGGGTAGAGAGGAGAGAAGATTATTAAGATTTCATAAACAATATTAACTTTAAGCGTTAACACTTGAGTTATAGGTAGAAAATGTATGTATATTGTCTGGCATTACTGAAATTTTAGATAATAAATTTGGTATAGGGATGAAGATTTTAACATTTCTTTAGTTACTTGTTAACCTACATGTTTCACGTATGGGTTTAAAAAACAACACTAAAAACAGAATAACTTTAATCATTCCACACTTAACTATAGAGAGCATCCTTTAAAGTTGAGCCAATTATCCTTATAGCAGACTTACTATGTCGGGTACAGTTAGAAATCCATAGACCATACCGTTGAATCTTGTGGAAACTGTCTCGACTCCGTTTTTGGCTAGTTTATTAGCATATACCTCTCCTTGATCTCTGAGCGGATCATATTCAGCCTACTCGATCCACTTTAGCCATTTAAAGTTTTAAATTGATAGGAATCAGATTGTAGTATATTACTTATATTTAGCAAATATTTTACCTTGTTAATACTATTTTCATCTATTAAACAACCCGTATTTTCTTCATTGTCAGCTTTGTAAAGAGAGAAGAATTTCATCTAAAAAGATTATTTCAATCTCAAGAGTTCTAGTTCGCCTTGACTCTACGTTTTCTCACCAGATCTTCCTAGTTAACAATTTGTACTCTAGAGTATATCCTCACTTTTAGAATGTTTTATATTAGAATTGACTAGGAACAAATAGTAGGATCTATCTTTTTTATCATGTCAATTACTTCTCTGGCTGTAGGCCTTCTCAGGGGTTCTATTGAGAGCATGGACTTCAGGAGCGGGTCTATTTTCGGGTCTACATTTACATTCCAATACATTAATTTCATCCTCGCCTTATTGACCTCGCTCCTCACACAGTTGGTGTCTCTCTTTATGTAACAGTCTATAGCATTGTTCATCTCGTTAAGGTCAGGTCTATCCATTTTTCTTGTAAGTAGTACGTAAGCTGTCATTCCCAACGCGTAAATATCAAAGTAAGGTTTTGCCGGCTCCAGAAAGACTTCAGGCGGAGAATACTCAGGAGTGATTTGCTTGACTTTACCGTTAATCCTTACAGCACTCCCGAGGTCACCTAGCTTAAATGTCACTTTGTCCAGTTCAGACGGGTCTTTAGGTCTCTCACTTAGAAAGATGTTTTGGGGTTTGACGTCCATATGGACGAAACCCTGAGAGTGTATGTAATCCAAGGCTTCTGCAACTCCGCATATAGCTCTTAACACATTCCGTTGCCACTTAGAGCTGTAATAGAACAAGTCCTCGCCTAACAAGTCCTTTAGTGTCCCCCCGCCCATGTACTCCATTACTATCATCGGTGGGTTTTTCACGTATAAGTCAGACCTCCCTTTCAGTATACCATCAATGACAAATGTATCAACGTTAACAGCATAGATTTTCACGATGTTTTTATGGTTGCTAAGATTAACTAAGTTAGAGGCTTCTGTAGCTAAATCCCTAAAAAATTCTTCAGGATTACCTCCGTACAATTTTAGCACTTTTATAGCTAAAGGTTTGCCAGAATACTCACCCTTCAATACGTAACCGTTCCCGCCTTCTCCTATCACCTTCTCTATTCTGTAGACCGAAAGAGTGCGGTTTATCCACACATTAGGATCCCAATTACTCAAACTCCTGCCCATTAACGGTCTAGAAGGTGTTTGGGGCAGATTTTGTGATGACGACGTCGGAGGTCCTTGATGTGAGGTTTGCGGTTGGACTATTGGTCTATAGGTCATTATTACTGAAGTCCCCACAGTAGCGTTACCACTTCTCCTATCGGGAATGTAAGTTATGTTACTGCAAGTGACCTTCCTTGCACTCCAATTACAGTCAAAAGGGTAGTAAAGTATATAGTCACCTTGATAGTAGTTGCTAGGATAATACTTACTTCCGTTTACATAAATCAGGGGTAAGCAGCTAGGTGGTAGCCCTCTAAAGATAAACATCACGGGTGGTGGAGGGCTAGGGTTTATAGGTTGATAGGGCGTCTGCGGGTTACTTTGAGGGGTGGGTTGAGGAGGTTGATTTTGGTAATTACCACTTTTCCTTCTCGGTATGCCGTAACCGAGGGCTCTAGCCGTAGAGAGAGTTGCCGTTATAAATAACGGGTCTAATGCGAACGTCTCTAATATATTCGACGGTAAAGGGAAATTAGGAGGGTAAATAAATATAAAGATGTTTATCATTGCGTAAAGATAGGTTATGAAAATTCCACCCACGTTGACAATTATTCCGCTATTTCCATTGCCCTTATAAACAATTAATAAACCTGATATGAGCCCAACTAGAGAAAGATAGGCTTCACTTGTTATCAGATTGTGGACGGAAACGGCGTTATTTACTTGTGTAATTGCATAAAGAAAGGGGTACAAGAAGGTGAATAGAGGGATAAATGGTGAAAGTCTACTCCTCTTACCGTAAACTATTAGAAAAATTACGCTTGTAACGGCATAGAGCAGGAAATATGAGTTTGGAAATGGGAAAAGAGACACTATCCACACATACAATAATGTGACTAACACCAAGTTTATTATATATACTGACTTGTTCACATCATATACGTTATATGAGACTTTAATAAGAATTACGATAATCGTTCCTGCAAGGGAAGTAGAATAATATACAGAATTAATTAAGGGAAATATTAGAGTGATGAGCCAAAAACCCATTATCCTGATTCAGTGTGGTAAAAACAACGCCTAACGTTTAGCTTAGGTAATAAAATTTTCAATCTTTCTTGCGATTATTTCTGTCGATGACGGGTGTATCTGGGTACATATAGGTGACTCTCATTTTTAAAGCATAAAATAGCGTAACCCTCACTCTGATAACTTAACTCTCGTGTCATTTATTATTTGAAGTTTCGTTACCTAATTGTATCTCGTGATAAGAGGGAAAAAAGTAGCTATTTTTGACTCACAAGTGATTCACTTTCTCGCTATTTTTGACTCACAAGTGATTCACTTTCTCGCTATTTTTGACTCACAAGTGATTCACTTTCTCGCTATTTTTGACTCACAAGTGATTCACTTTAAATACTCTTCTTCCTATTTTTACATGTGGATAGAGAGAAAATAATACAAGCGTTGATAGACTGGAACTTCTGGTACAAATCTCAATTTACCGGTGTTCCCAGAGATTACACTGATAAAGTGATCCAAGTACTAAATGAAGGTATAGTTTGTGACCTAGTCGGAGTAAAAAGAGCCGGTAAGTCCACTATCTTTAACCAAGTGGTTAAGAAACTAGTGGAAGAGAAGGGCGTGAACCCTTTTCTCACTCTTATTATAAACTTTGAGGACCCGAGGTTAGCAGAAATTAACGAGGGGGGAAAGCTTTTTGATCTGCTTAACGTGTACAAGGAAGAAACCGGAGTAAAAGGTAAGCCTTACATTTTCTTAGACGAAGTTCAAAGGGTAAAGGGATGGGAGGGGTTTGTGAGGTCTTTAATAGATAGAAAAGAAGCCTTTATCTCTGTCTCAGGCTCAACGTCCAAAGTGAACAAAGGTAAAGTGAAAGAGGTGTTAGCGGGCAGACACATCTCTCTGGAAGTATTACCGCTCTCTTTTAAGGAGTTCCTCAGCTTTAAGGGAGTGAAAGTAGAGAGACAGCTAGACGCGATAGCCAGAAGTAGTGAGATAAAGTCCCTTTTTCAGGAATACCTTAAATTTGGCGGATTCCCCATGGTGGTTAACAGTGACGTAAAGGAGAAAGTAATGTTACAACTCTACGACGATATAATCAGCAAAGACGTAATAGAGGAGTGTAAAATTAAAAGGTCGGATAAACTGAAGTCTTTAGCACTGTTTTACGTCTCGAACGTAGGTAACCGAATCTTCCTCAGGATGGTATCACGCACTTTGGAAATCCCCCTGAGGACTGTAGAGAGGTTTACGGCTTGCATTGAAAGCTCGATGTTAATACACTTTGTTAGACCTCTTTCCCCTTCCTTATCCCAGATGGTAAGGGGAGAGAGGAAGGTGTATAGCGTTGACACCGGGCTCTCTAATGTAGTAGGTTACAGACTGAACCAGAACTTGGGCTCACTACTTGAGAATCTTGTCTATCTTGAGTTGAGGAGGCGTTACGGTGGTGACGCCATTTATTACTATCACGGCAAAAACGAAGTGGACTTTTTAATATTACAGCAAAACGAGGTGACGGAAGCTTATCAAGTAACTTATACGTTAAACGATGAAAGGGAAATTAAAGGGATAAGGGAGGTGATGAAGAGAAAAAAGGTGAGAGCGTATGTTATTACCTTTGATGATGAAGAGAGAGTGGAGGAAAACGGGGTGAGAATAGTCAAGGTGTGGAAGTGGGCTTTAGGTTTTTAGTCAGATATTTTTCCTTCGCCATCATAAGTGTTTACCCGTGGCGTAACTTTTCCTTACTTTTAATATAATTCCGCCACGGGCACCCCTCTTAAGGGATCATACACAGTCACCCTTAAATCATTGGGGCTAGTCGAGGGAAACGCCTATATAGGTTTCATTGTGTTATATCTTGGACTTGGAGGAGTAATTGATTCATTGAGGTCTGGAACTTTTCCAGGTAGTACGATGGGTGACACTGTAATTCCTTCGCAACAGTCTGTAAGTGTGTATCAATAGGGCTCAGGAACAATTAAAGGAGGCGTTGTATATATTACTTTATACGCTACTTCTCCAGTAGGAATTTCTTATGCCTCGATACAAGGTACTAACTACTATGCTCCTCCAACTTCAATATCTCCTCAACAACTGATGCAGGGAGTTAACCAAGTTGTAATAAACTATACTCTTATTCATCATAACCGGTAAAGCAATTGACGTAATATCTAAGGCGTATCCTGTGACTGATAGTGTATTAAGTTATGCAAGGTTAGTACTAAATGCAGTCTTTATCTTAATAGCTATAGAAATTATTGTTCAACCGTTTGGTGACGTGACTGCTATAGTTCAGACCTTTGCATGGGGATTAGCAATAGCCTTTGCAATAATAATACCGCTTGTCTACGCACTAGCTAAGAAAATAATCCAATAATAAGGTTTGAGTTATTTTCTTTTCATTCTAATAATTAACATGTAATTTCTAGAATACAGAGATTAATCTTGAGTAATCTTTATTGCCTACTTGAGTCTTCTTTTAATTAGTTAAAACTACCTTTATATTCATGATTAATAAAATTATTTATCTAAAAATAATATTTAAAAATTAACTTGGAGTATTAGCTATGAAATTCATTACTATCACGAGATTTTCCTCTCGTAACTTACATTAATTAAAGTAGTGAGATTCATAAAGAGGGCTTAGCTCATCAATTTTCCTTAAATAGCTTTATTTTTAAACTTTGTCAACACAATTCTAGGTTATTAATACTGCTCTAGAACGCGAACTTATTTAAGTAAAGTTTATAAAGACATGTCTTTTTTTGGATATATGACTTCATTAATAGCTAAGTACGGTAATCTAATATTTTCCTTTTCCTTTTTTATTCTTACTTTGTCTGTTATAATATGGGCGCTTATGTCGTACGGTATATCTGTGATTCTTTATTACATAATATTAATTGTTAGCTACTACATATTTATTGTTCGTTTAACTAAGGGTAAAAATTTGAGCCCGCGTCAGAGGAGGGCGTACGGTCAGGCTTTTCTGCTCACATTCATGTTCTCATCTTTCGGACTAACTTTGATGTTGTCATATTCAGGACTAACGTATATCAACAGTCCAGCCCTACTAGTACTAATTCTTCTTATTATACTGTTTAATTTTTTATCATTTCTTGGTATTCTTGACGCTATTAATCATATTCGCAAAAGTAATCCTCAACAGCCCAATCCACCACCGGTTTATCCTCCTTATCAACAATACCCATATCCTAAGAGGAGGTTTCCAATAAAGACTGTAATTGGTGTCGCAATTACAGTTGTTGTAGTATTAGGAGTGTTCCTCGTAGTCCTACCAATATTCTTCGGCTCCCTACCAATATTCATCCGCCCCTCTTACCCAATAACGGTCTCGGACTTGCAAAGCATTTACGGTGGCAGCTGGGAAATTAAAGCTAGCTCGAGCTATGTAATTTCAATATCTAACTCTTCAGTTACTATCTTGTACTTTAACGGTACTACAAAGACTTTTCCGGGAACGCCTTCTAACGATACTTGTTATGTCTTTAGCTTAGGAGAAGAGCCTGATTCCTACCTTTCGAAAAAGGTATTCGTAACATTCTCCTACATAATCCCTGTAACCGCGAACGAGTATGAAATTTGCAATGCGTTCGAGGCTGTGGTTTACCCCGTAGCTGGATCGCCATTATATACTGAATTAACTACAATGAGTAAGGGAGCTTTCGCTAATACTTTTGGGGTTTCTTTTGTAACGGTTAATGGGAACATAATGTATGGCTATTATCCCAAGAGGCTGCTGGGCTTTTTAGGTCCGTGGGTTGTAATATTGAATAAGGCAAATGGCGAACTCGTGGTGATAGTCGGGTTACCGTATATTAATAGTACTATAGCGAGTGAATTAGCGAGTTATATTTAAACAAGAAAAGTTTTTTACATTTTTATTATATTTTTAGAAAATCTTATTCCTATTTTTTAACAAAGGAATTTTAATGGGTGTGCCGATTGTGTGATCATTAATATAAAGTAGTGCCGTACTACGAGTTTAAGGATTTGAGTATATTAATTTTGAGAAGTATTCATGAACTTCTCTTGCAGTAGGTCTTGCTAATGGGTATATGGAAATCATCTTCATTACGAAATCCCTTATCTCATATGGTAAGTTGGGTTGCCAGTTAGAGAGTTTATTTTCAGCCTCTTTAACCTTTAAGGAAACACAATTCATGTTACCCTTTGTATAACAGTTAAACGCTTCATTCATCTCTTGTAAATCCGGCCTGTCCACCTTCCTGTTTAGTAAAACTTAAATAGTCATACCAAGAGCAAATATATCTAAGGACGGATTTGCAACCCCTCTAAATACATCTGGGGAAGAATACTCTAACGTTAGCTGGTTAATCTTACCATTAATTTTTACGGCACTCCCCAAATCGCCTAATTTAAACTTTACGTTTAGTAAATCTTGTGGGCTTGCGGGCATTTTGGCAAGGAATATGTTTGACGGTTTAACGTCCATATGAACGTAATTATTATAGTGGAGGTAGTTTAAAGCTGAGGAAATTTCCTTAATTGCCTTATACACAGCCACCTTCCAATAATCGCTGTAGTAAAAATTATCGTCCGTGAGCAGTTCCTCTAAAGTACCGTTCATTAATTCCACAACAATCATGGGGGGATTTGTAAGGTAAAGTGCTGTAATATCGTATCAATATTTCTTATCGCTATATCGTCTACGTTAAAGTCGTAAATTCTAACAATATTTGGATGTTCTGAGAGGATTCCTAATTCTGGTACATCTGGACTTAACACCTCATCCGGGTTTCCTTTGAAGAGCTTAAGGATTTTGATTTCAACCTCTTTGTTCTTGTGCTTAGCCTCAAAAACATAACCGTTTCCTCCTTCACCAAAATAGTTTTGAATTTCATAAACTGAATAAACCGATATACTTCTGCCAACCCAGATTTTAGGATCCCAGTTCGTAAGCAGAGGGGGTAATATAGTTGTAGAATTGGGACCTAGAGAAAGCCCTTTCCTCGTAACCTAGCTAGTTGTAATCGATTTACTATAAGAAATTTCCACACAATCGCCCGGTGATACGAAACCGAAATGAATGTTGGGCCTATAGGTACCTTGTGCTGTTGTAACATCAAATGCCTCCCAGCCCTCAACAAAATTTTCTAGTCTTATGTACATAACTCCGTTAAATGTGTAAGTTTTACCACCTACTCTTATAATAGTCATTACATTTCGCGGAAGCCCTCTAACCTTAAACATTACTTTTGGTGGATCTTTTAGTTCTATAAAAGCTATTATACCCCCTACAAAGAAAAAAACCTGAGTTAGCACGAGTAAAGCAGCAACCTTTAATTTCTTGGAATGGTAGCTAAGGCTACAGGCATAATATTTTAAAGCTATCATGATCGTATACATAAGATATAACCCTGTAGCTATCCCAAGAATTGAAGACAATTTAAACGCTGGTGCAATAATACCATACCCAATTCCAAATCCGGTAGCTATTGCAATTTTACTTGACGCAGCAATTAGGACATCGTAATTGGAACACTTATAGACATGTCTAGTATAGTCTTTTTCATAATAGTTGCAACAGGCTTTTAACTTCCCTCAATACAAAATATAGAAAAACATCGAGAAAAGCTTGTATTATTGTGAGATAAAACTTGATAAAACTTGTTAACAG
>NZ_JBBHKU010000067.1:0-28204 GCF_037389295.1 Stygiolobus sp. RP850M
AGAAATAGCCCTCATACTCATACCATTAGCATACATTCTCAAAGCCTCCTCCCTCAACTTCCTAGAATGATGATGATAACTAGCATCACCCAAGAAGTACTTACCACAATCCCTACACAAATACTTCTGCCTACCCAAAGGCCTACCACACTTAACAACGTGATGACTACCACAAGAGGGACAAGAAACGTCTTGCCTAAATACAGGCTTCCTACCTATAAGTAATACTCGTTATACAAATATAAATAACTTAACGACGACACTATCTCCACACTCCCCAACCTTACGAAAATATTTATAAAAGGGGATCATGAATAGGTTTGTGATGGTGTGGAGGATGGTTAAGAGAAGTAGATTAATTGCAATGATAGTCGTTTCAATAGCAATCTTGTTTTTAGCCTTTGGACTTCCAGTTACGGCTAACGGGTCTCAGAATAGTGGTCAGAACAATACAGCTGGGTACGTAAAATATACTCTAGACCTTTTAAACAATACCCTCATAAATGGAAATTTTGTGAATACAAGTAATGGTCTGGATCCACGGTGCATAGCGTATGATCCATCTAATGGGTACCTTTACGTTACCGATTATGCTTCGAACACTGTTTCGGTGATTAAAGGGACAACTGTTATCGCAACTATTCACGTTGGATCAGGGCCAAAGGGAATAGCCTACGACTCATCTAACGGATACATTTACGTCGCCAATTACTATTCGGGCACTGTTTCGGTAATAGATGGGACAACTGTTATCGCAAATATCCCCCTTGGATTTATATCAAAGCCAGTGGGGGTTGCGTATGACCCTTCTAACGGGTACATTTACGTCACCAATCAGCTTTCGAACACTGTTTCGGTGATTAATGGGACAACTGTTATCGCAACCATTAACGTTGGATCGGTGCCAGCGGGGGTTGCGTATGACCCATCCAATGGGTACATTTATGTTGTCGATTGTGGTTCGAACACTGTTTCGGTGATTAATGGTGCAACCAACACTGTTATCGCAAATATCACCGTTGGACCAGATCCAGTGGGGATTGCGTATGACCCTTCTAACGGGTACATTTACGTTACCGATTCTAATTCGAACACTGTTTCGGTGGTTAATGGGGCGACCAACACTGTTATCGCAACCATCCCCGTTGGAACAATACCAAAGGGGGTTGCGTATGATCCATCTAACGGTTACATTTACGTCACCAATTACCTTTCGGACACTGTTTCGGTGATTAATGGGACAACTGTTATCGCAAATATCACCGTTGGAGCATTCCCAGTGGGGGTTGCGTATGATCCATCTAACGGTTACATTTACGTCACCAATTACCTTTCGGACACTGTTTCGGTGATTAATGGGACAACTGTTATCGCAAATATCACCATTGGAATAGGGCCAGAAGGAGTTGCGTATGACCCTTCTAACGGTTACATTTACGTTGCCAATTATGGTTCGGCCAGTGTTTCGGTGATTAATGGGACAACTGTTATCGCAAATATCCCCGTTGGACCACATCCAGCGGGGATTGCGTATGACCCATCTAACGGTTACATTTACGTCACCAGTGAGAATTCGGGCACTGTTTCGGTGATTAATGGGACAACTGTTATTGCAAATATCCCCGTTGGAATGTATCCAGCGGGGATTGCGTATGACCCATCTAACGGTTACATTTACGTCACCAATTGCATTTCGAACACCGTTTCGGTGATTAATGGGGCGAATAATACTGTTATCGCAACCATTAACGTTGGATCAGGGCCGGTGGGGGTTGCGTATGACCCACTCAATGGGTACATTTACGTCACCAGTGAGAATTCGGACACTGTTTCGGTGATTAATGGGACAACTGTTATCGCAACCATTAACGTTGGATCAGGGCCGGTGGGGGTTGCGTATGACCCACTCAATGGGTACATTTACGTCACCAGTGAGAATTCGGACACTGTTTCGGTGATTAATGGGACAACTGTTATCGCAAATATCACCGTTGGAGCAAAGCCAGTGGGGGTTGCGTATGACCCTTCTAACGGTTACATTTACGTCGCCAATTACCTTTCGGACACTGTTTCGGTGATTAATGGGACAACTGTTATCGCAAATATCACCGTTGGAGCAAAGCCAGTGGGGGTTGCGTATGACCCTTCTAACGGTTACATTTACGTCACCAATTATGGTTCAGGCACCGTTAGTATAATCTCTATACCTATTCAGGCCATTAAAACATATACAGTAACGTTCACGGAATCAGGTCTTCCAGCAGGGACACAATGGTCAGTTACGTTTGACGGTTTAACAAAATCTTCTACAACCAACAACATAACGTTCACGGGTGTCCTTGCAGCTAACTATACATGGATTGCAAGTTCAATTATAGCTGTAGGAAATGGCACGAGATATGTAGCTCAAACTTCCTCGGGTACAATCAGCGTGCCAAGTGTGTCATCAGTCAGCCTTTATTACGTTAAGCAGTACAGAGTAACAATTCAGCCTACTGCTGAAGGTAACACGAGCCCCTCAGGGACTTTCTGGTACAATGCAGGCTCAACTATTAACATAACTGCTATCCCTGCTCCAGGTTACGAGTTTGTGGGGTGGGAAACAAACTCAAGCATAACGTTTACGAATTCATCATCTGCTACTACAAATGCGATAATCAATTCACCTGGAACAATAGTAGCAGTGTTTAAAGCTGTCCCTTCATCGACTCAGTCAAGCACCGCTAGTGTAGTCTCTACCAGCGTCTCGACTAGTAGTACCTCAATTAGCTCTGTTACAACGTCCACTACGTCGACATCGACAAGTGTCTCGACTAGTAGTACTTCAATTAGCTCTGTTACCACGTCCACTACGTCGACATCGTCGAAGCCGACACCCAGTGTAGTGCCTACCTTGGTTGCTGTGGTGGTTGTGGTTGTGGTGGTGTTGATTGTTGCGTTGTTAATAATTAAATATAGATAGCCATAGCTCTAAACAGTGGTTACCACCTTTACCCAAAATTGAACCCAACCAAGTCTCATTCAGTGCCTGCCTAAACGCTGTGCCAGTTCTCCGCAACCCCCACGTGGGATTTTTTTACAAACGCCTTGAATTTCCGGGTTAGAAAATTAGGCTAATGTGTGGTTATCAAGAGCCTGAAGTTTACGTAAAGTGGTTTGTCGGGCGTGCTTTATCTGGTATTGAGACTGTTCAGTTCTTTTTTGAGGTGAGGGTTCCTCACATACGCCTTAAGGGTGATTATGGTGTTGAGAACATCGTCATCGAGGCGAAGTGTCCTTGTGGGCGCGTTAAGGATAGGGAGCAAGTAAAGAACAGCAGTTATGGGAATCTTAGGGAGGTAATACCAAGAAGTCGGTATTAGCGAGAAGTTTTTAATTTTAGACGTCATCTCGCTGAAAAGATGAAAATGTCAAACCGGAAGGGACAGGTGGAGTACGCTAAGGAGAGGCTGGTCAAGGCGGTCAACCAAGTTCTGGGCGTGGTCAGGAGGAACGGGAGGAGCAGGAAGGTCGGGTTGGCACTCGTCTTGATGGTCCTGCTAGGTGGGAGGGCCAGCGTGAAGAATGCTGCTGAGACGTTCGGGTTGGACTACGCGAACCTGCTGGAGGCGTTGGGAGAACTCGAAGACGCGTGGAAGGACTACTTGAAGGTCCTGTCGGGGCTGGTGAAGGGTGAGGTTGTTGTCATCATAGACGACACCGTGGACCACAAGGAGTACTCCCGGGGGAAGGACGTGAGCCCCCACGGGAACTACTGGATCTACTGCCACGCCCACCGGAGGTTTGAGAGGGTCAAGCTCCTCACGGTCGCCATAGTAGACCTCTCCACGGGCAGGGCGTTCATGGTTTCCCCTACGCCATGAGGAAGATGTTGGATTTGGGGATGGTCAATGAGTTCAAGACCAAGATCGACTTGGCCAGGGAGATGTTGAATGTGCTCAAGGGGTACTTCCGCGTGTCCAGGGTAGTCTTCGACTCGTGGTACTGGTCCGAGAAGCTCGTGACGGACAACGTGGTGTCTGAGCTCAAGTCCAACCAAGCTCAGGGTCGAGTCGGCCCGGGGGACCCTCGAGGAGGTGGAGGGACACCTCCGAGTGGGAGACCTACCCCCCGGAGTCTACTACGCCGACCTGACCCTGGGAGACCGAGTGACTACAGTAAAATTGCTAGTCCAAGAATATAAAGGTGACTCCGGGACACACGTTAGGTACCTCTACACGACCGATCTCTCGCTCAGCGAGGAGGAGATCGAGGAGGCTTGGAGGATGAGGTGGGAGATTGAGGAGCTCCACAGGGACGTCAAGGCCTTGGGACTGGAGGACTCCTCGTTCTGGAGGAGAGAGAGGCTTCAGGGTTACCTCACGATCTTCACCATCATGACCAACGTTGTCAGGGAGCTGGTGGGGGCTCTTAACCTGAGGAGCGTGGAGGCGTTCCTCAGGTTCGTTGAACGTTATTTAGGCGGATCGTCGGGGCTGATGAAAATCTTTAAGTTACGTTAAAGTCCCATAACTGCTGTAAAGAAGTACATGAAGAGTTACGCGCTTACTGGCGTGAGCGTTGGTAAGTTTTCTCCCCTCTTGCCACATTGCAACTAAGGCATGTGGGTTTAGGCAGTTAAACCGTGCTCAGGGTTTTACTCGGTTATGGCTTCTACCGCGGTTAGGAGTGCCAAGTAGTAGTGGATTGTGTCTTCCTCATTCAAATTACCATGTTTTCACTCCATTAATGCATCCGTTGATGTATTCCTTCAATGATTCGCCGTCTCGAACGACTTACCAAGCCCACTAGGTTTGGCATTCATTATTACGGGCTCATATACGCGTGGTGTACCAACCTAACATATGCAAAGGCGAAACGCCACTCCTGCCCGATTAAGGCACTCCTAATAATGCAGTGGTTTCAAGCTTTACTCCAGAGCCTAGCCCATCATCTATGTAATCCAAAGGCAGTGCTATTAGTCAGTCCAATACGTCATCAATTACTTGACGTTAATTTCTCACTATTCCTAAATCAAATCCCATTCTGTTAACCTCATTTAAAGTATCTTTTACGGTCTTTATAAGTGAGTTAAATGATGTTTTGTACTCATTTACTAGGCTTAATAATAATTCTTCGAATCTACTTCCTTTTATATCAAGAATAAAAGTCTCTACTATTTTTGTTGTTTTTTCCACTTCCTTTTTGGTGCTATTAATATATTCAAGGCTTGACCTTAAAGTCTTAATGTAATCACTCGCTATCTGTCTCTTAGTCTCGTCATCAAGACCTGAAGAAGATATGAGGGAGTAATAAAGTGTTTCCACTAACTTCTGAAACTTTTTGAAGTCTGAGATCTCCCTTAAGAGTTTTAATCCAAATCTATAGACAGATATTTCATCAGAAGTAGTAAGCTGGTTCACTATAATTACTCTTCTCTTTAAGGTATCTATATTATTTACTGTTTCGGTTACTGAAATAGCATCGTCAATCATGTGTTTGATTATCTTCATTAAACTCTTTAGTGAGGAATATATAGGGAAAACATTACCTATATCCTCTATTTTAAGTGAGTTCTTTACTGAATTTACGATCATTTCTATTTCATTCTCTAATTTTTCGTATTGTTGCTTTATCTTTAATATCTCCTCCTTTATATTCTCTATTGTGTGATAAAGTTTAACCAGAGTTTCGATGCTTCCCGAAAACTCGGGATACTGCATAAAAACTATACTACTGTAAAGCCTGCCTAGCAAAATTCCAGTAGAGGATAAGGTCTTATTATAGCTCACAAAAAGTTGTGTTAGTCTTTCGTTTATCTCTCTAACGAACTTAGTGTCATCATTTCTCCAGCTCATAATATTAATATTATAAGATGGAGATAATATTTGATGACTAGTGTTTTGTCAATAGAGATTGTTGAAAATTATATTTAATTCTAGTAGATTATTAAGACTAGATTTTATTCACTTTACTGGAGTTATTAAAAATCTCTAATTCTACATCAACAATTTGTGAACATTTTATCAGCTGTAATTATATACACTCTATTTCCTGTTTCAGATATCTTCTTTATTTCGTCAAGAATTTCTGCCTTTTTCTCCTCGGTTTGATACTCCTCCGGGTATTCAATGATTATTATAGCATTCTTAGCCTTGGAAATCAAAGCCTTCAGGACAGCAAACGATAACGTAGAAGGTTCTTTTACCTCCGTGTTGTTCTTCAGTACTCTACCCTCCTTAGTTAACTTTAATCCATCACCTAGGTCTCTATCACCTAGCTTCTTCAATTTATGTATTGTCATCCTACATTTCTCTGAGAACAGTTGAGCTTCTTCCTCGTTATTGAGAGCGGAAAAAGAGGCTGAAAGAATAAAAGGCCTAGCATAAGGCACATAAATCAGTTCACTCACTCCCTCTTTCTTTATGAACTCCTCTCTGACGTCATATAGGATCGGTTCTAGAATACTTTCAATGAGGGATTGGGATATATCGGTGAGTTGTTGATGAATACCAATGGCTTTTTGATTTGTCTCCCTAGCTGTGACTACCAGTACTTTATTCAGTTCGTCCGCACTTATCTCTCTGTTGAAGCCTTTATTTTCCAATGGCAGTTTTATGTTTACTTCTGTATGTAAATTGCCACTGCTCACTTCCATTTTTGCGTCGAGGAAGAAGTTCTTTACACCTGTATACCGTGATAAATCAATGGAAATCGAGTTACTTGAGACATTTTCCAATTCGAAACCAGTGAACCGTCTGATCACATCCGATACTCTAATATCAAACAGTAAAGACTCTTTTAGCTTGATAACTCCATCTATAACAGTTAACTTTAAGGTCGTGTTTAATGAAGGTATTACAGACGGTAAGATGTAGGAAGGATTAGCATTTCTGAACGCTAATTCTCTGTAAACTGATGCTACCTCAAATATCGTAAAGTAAAACTTCCTTATTAAGTCTTCATACGCTCTTTCAAGTCTGAAATTCAACTCCCACGATACTTTCTTTTTGATATTCTCTAAGCCTTCATCATCAAGTATTTTATACTTCTCGATTAAATCACTTAAGTCCTTATATCCGTAGAATATATGACATGTCATAAAAACTAGTTGTAATCATTAAAAATAAAAAAGTGTTATGAAGTTTCTAACTCTTTGGAAATAAGAATAAAACTGTCAAATAGAATTGAGTAAGTATGTGGTGGTGGAAATATTACTTTATGTCTTTCATGGTTATCCTACTGACTGAAACGCTGATATCGTTGATAGTTCCTTCAACAGTTATTAATACTCTCGCTGAACTAGTTTTAGCATTTTTAATATGGTATTTGCTATCTCCCTATATAATGATATTGACACTCAGAATTAAAGAGGTAAAGGATGAAAACTTGTTAAGGTTAGCAAGCTATTCAGCCGCTCTCTTAGGTGTTAAACGCGTAAAGGTTTATGAAATTCAGTCAAGTTATCTGAACGCTCTGGCTTTCGGTAACGTGTTCTTCAACGCCGTAGCATTGACTAAACCTTTAATTGAGGGTTTAAATGATAGAGAACTTGTTGCCGTTCTAGCTCATGAGTTCGCACATATAAAGAACAAAGATACGGAGATCCAGTGGTTTTACATCCTAGCAGTTAACATTGTGTACGCTTTACTATCATTTTATATGCTTCCCTTAGGGCTATTTGCACTAGCTTTAGGAATAATAAGTATGTTCTATCTTCATAGATATTTGGAGAAAAAAGCTGATATCACCGCTGCGAGTACAACCCAGTGGATATCGGAGTACTTATCATATGCTTTAATTAAAATCGCGTATCTCTCCAATACTCTGCCGACGACGATGCTTAAATATTTTCCCGAATTTCAGTTACTCTTTATTAAACAAAGCCTGCTCGGAAGTAAGGAGAGGGAGAAATTCTTTTCCACTCATCCCAGCCTGAATGAAAGGTTAAGATATCTAGAGGACATATCGCGACGTTGGGGTAAAAACTATTTTATGTGAGCGTATCTACTCCAGTAAAGCTTACCCTCCTTTCTGATCTCTATAACCCTGTGTAATGGTATGACGTCCTCAGTGTCCCTTAGGTAAATGTATATGTTGTCAACCCTCTCTATTCTTTCAAAAGGTATTTCAGAACTTCCTTTAGCCCTATCCCTTATTACTAGGACGAACTTCGACTTTTCCTTCTCGCTCCATAGTACTCTGTTTATAGCGTCCTTTATTCTCAAGTTAGACCACTAGAGAGTTCTTTACTTATGCTTATAGCTTCAAGCTTAGAGTCGTGTAGGACAGTTATAAAGTCCTTTAACACGTTAAATGATATGTAGAATAAACCTTTCGTCACTCTTTTTGAGTAGTTGTCTACTATCGAGATGTATGTTGGTAATATATCGCTTGTAATGCTACTAAATATCACTCCTATTGAATTATCTAAAACCGTTTGACTCGTGCTTTCAACCCTGAAAAAGCTCTGCACTTCACCAGGTATTTTGAGAATAACATAATACGCATACCTGGTAGGTAGGTCTTTTGGTGCCAGTACTACTTGGTCGATATCTTCTCTCTTGACGTCAATTTCGCTCTTTATCTCTAAAGGTCCTATAAGGCAGAGACCTATTACGGAGCTGCAGTGCGTTTCTGAGATGAGTTCTAGTATTTCTGCGTCAGATAAGTCAGGGATACCGGTAGATCCTATTAATTTTGTTATGCAAGGAATCCTCCTTAACTTTCTAGAATTTTCCAACCTCTTGACTACTCCTACTACGTCTTTCCCCTTTATCAAGTCCAGTCTTTCTTTAATTAGTGTTGCATATGCCCATCTGTGGGTTATTCTCCCCCAGTGCTTGATCTTGTCCTTTTCTTCTGGTACTCCGAACTGGAATGAATAGCTCAACTCAATAGGAGTCGGGAAAAGGGGACCGTCTATGACTAGTAATTTCTCTTTACTGACTTGCCGTATGAGTATGTTTTCAGCCTCAAGCCTTAATTCATCTGCAACGTCGTCCAAGTGGTACAAGCTTTCCCTCTTAACCCCTTCTTTTGTCTCCACGTCGACTTCATCTAGTGCAAACTCGTAACCTACTACATTATGAAAAGCTAAACTTGGAGAATGTAGGGAGTTCTTCAGTGTCCTAATAAGCTCAAGGTAAGATGCGATACCCAAATATCTCCCGCCCGTGTCGAATGGAAAGACTATCTTGTCCCTTTCCGTGGAGTAAAGGGCACCTCCTACAACGACCAGATCTAGGAAAGTAGTCCTAAGAATTTTACTAGAAGTGTCAATTGAAGCAACCGAGTAATCTGAACCACTAGGAGAGAATACGTCCACCCTCTTTATCTTGTCATCTATAAGCTGTAAACTCTCTTTACTGTCTCCCAGCGATTCCTTAGGAGTATAATTGGGCATAATGTTCTTTATTTTTCCCTTGAACTTACTTACTTCAATTCCCAACCTCAGTAACTCTAATTGAATGTCGGCCTCACTTTTAGACATTATTTCTACTATCTCGAGTAGGTTTTTAATTAATATTACGACGTGTTGGTCTGAGAAGCTGAGGATAATTTAGGTTTTCCGCAAACGTCCATCTCCCTTATGTCGTTTGCACTGAGCTTTCCTATTTCTTCGCTCTTTCTTATTTCTGGTCTACTCCCCGTATATTCGGACTTGAGAATAACCCACGCGTTTATCAGAGTTCTGTTTATCCAGTTGTCCAAGTTTATATCAAACGGGAAATGGGTTTGCTCTAGAAATACTAACAAACTTTCTATTTCCTCGTTGTTAGCACTCCTTACGTGCCACTTTATTTTCCTACTTCCCACGTACTTTTCCCCTTTTCCGGGGATTAGTATCATTCCCATAGCCCCTTTTACCCTATAAGTCGACGTATCTACACTGTCTGCGTTGTAGAATACTCTCCTCATAAAGGGTGATCCGGCTCCCATAACGTGTAAGTTCTTTATCTTATTCCTAAGGTAATGGTAAATTGCTATTACTGTAGTCCTACCAATTCCTCTATGGAGGAGGGGTGGAACTACACCACCATAGGCGATTAGCTTCGGGGGATGGGAACTGTAAAAGTCTAAGGCTTTGTCAATATAATCGAAAGGATAAGCGTGAATAACGGGGATCACATCGAGTTCAGCCTCGTAAAGTTTAAGGTAATAGTCGAAGGTCTCCTTCGCTGGTGGTGAACAAACTGGTGTAGGGATGTCAAGAGATATAAAGTAGTCTCCTTTTACTTGTTTATACTTGTTGATTACTTCTTTCACGTCGATTTTGATCCCCTTCTTCATTATTTGATATCCACCGCTGTCGACCCAAGTTTCATTCTTCCAAGTCCTCTCAATTGTCCGTAACTGGTTAATCATAATTGGTGAGCCTAATTTCCAGATAGGGATTCTATCGTCAGGCATGCCCAGTATTACTTTCATTAAGAGAAATAATAGTAATACCAGGTTATAAAGTACTACTGAAGGTATTATAAAACCAAATAGCTCAGTATTATTTTAAAACCTCTATATAGTACGACGACGTCTCAACCGTAGAAGTATACGACTGAGTGTTAAATTCACTGGTATTATAATAAAACTAAACTGAGTAGCCGTTGACAACAGTTTCAGATAAACCTTGAATTTTATGTCATTTGATATTATTTAACATTCCTAGCTCTTCTCGTGAAGTTTATAAATTTTGTAGTTACATACTAAAATGTAGAAGAGAGCCCTACAGTGAACTCGATGAGCAATGTGAGGGGGAGGATGGGTTTGATGAGGCTCCCTATGTCCTTGAAGGGAGTGGTTTAACTACCTCTCCCGTAGACGGCATGGGGAGCCGGACGAGGGGAATGAGGACGAGAGATTGAATACAAATTCATGAAACCTCAATGAAAGTCCGACCCCTAACTATTCCTCTAGTCATAATCCCTCAGATAGTTTAAAAGCCTTTAGAGACGCCTCCTTTATACTCCTGAAAGCTAGTCTTCCGTAAGGCAGTAGTTCGATCTTAACTCCAGATAATTTAGACGCTTCACTTAAAACGCTAAAGTGGTGTTTGGGCAAAACTGCTATTATATGTTGGTGGTATGACTCTAATACTTTTAATGCAGTAGTCAACAGTCGAACGAATTCTTCCCTCTCCTCTCTGGTCATCTTCGAAGGAGGGTAATCATAATCACTAAATGGGTAACAGTCTTCAAATTCCCTGGGTACTAAAAGCATGGGTTCCGAAACACTGTACAACTGTACTTTGTCCTTGACTATACTCTCAGCTATTATATGCGTAGGGGAATTATGGTAAGGTTTTTTCTCAGTACATGGTAGGAGTAATGCTACTCTCTTTTTCGACCTCCACTTTGTGAACAAGTAGTTATGCCATTCTATGACAGAAGGGTGTTTAAAAGGGTCAATCCCGTCCTCCTTAACTACTCTCCCGCGATAGGTTATCGGCGGACAGATCACATTCTAGTCATTGTACAAATAAGGTTAAAAAATGATAGTCTAGGTAGAGAACATCTGGATCTCGTCAAAACTAGCACTCTCTAGCAGTATCCCGGAGTGGAACTTCGCCAATAAATACCTCATAAACTCCAATGAGTCGTAAGGTATTATAAACTCCTCTCCTCCCCTAACGAAAATCCTTATGGTCTTCTTTACGTGATCTACAAAGAGAATGAAATCTCTCCAGTCCAATTTACTGACTAACTCCCTTAGCTTCATTGTACCTAGTAACAACGTTCCGTAATTGTCCACTAATTCCGATAGGGTGAACCCTTCTACGTCGTAAACTATCATAGGTTTTGCAAAACGTAACTCTGCATTTTCAGGGATATCCTTGTCCTTTTTAACTTCCTTAATTCTCTTACCGTCGTAAAGGAATTTCTTATCTGGAGTGATGAACAGTATTGTGACCATAGGATAACATTATTAAAAATATGAAATTTAAGCATTACTTATGAAAAATAATGAATATAGATTATCTACATATTCTATTTTACTATATAATGTCTATATAGTTGTATATAGTATATATAATGAAGTGTGTAATAATTATCGCTTAAATGCAAAAAGTATGATTAGAAATGACATATTTTCACATATACTATTCATTCATGAAGGGTAAGAAATTATTTCTGTTTAATTTGTTACTGCATTTTAAAACGCTTTGATTTTTATTCTCACATTTATCGTTTGATTTGCAACTAGATTTACTTAATCATGTTGAATCAACTTTAATTGTAATGAGCCTAAAATCATTCTATGAAGATATTAGAACCGTTGAGAGTGCGTGATGTCACCTTAAACAACAGAGTAGTAATGGCTCCTATGATAACAAATCTGGCTACACCAGAAGGTTATCCCAGTGAAGAAATGATCGCTTATTTTGTGAGGAGGATAAGCGTAGGTCTAATGATTACAGAGTACACTTACGTTAACAAGATGGACGCCAGAGGTTCTCCTAATCAATTAGGTTTATATCATGACGAACTTATCCCAAAGTTCGCAAGGCTGACAGAGGCAGTGCATAATGTTGGCTCCAAGATATTCGTCCAGTTAGTTCATGTAGGAAGAAAAACGAGGAGGAACTTAATATGGGGGAATGAAGTTATAGCACCTTCAGATATTCCTTTGATAGAGCCCGTTAAGGTAATGACGAAGGACGATATAAATAGGGTTATAGATGACTTCGTTAAAGCTTCAGAGAGGGCCGAGAAAAGTGGGTTTGACGGTATTGAACTGCATGGTGCTCACGGTTATTTGATAGCACAATTCCTCTCTCCAGCAACAAACAAGAGAGACGACGAGTATAGGGACGGTGTTCTCTTTCTAGAGGAAATTCTTACCGAGATTAGAAGGGTAGTCAGCATTCCAGTAGGGTTAAGAATATCTGCTACAGAATTCGACCCTTTAGGACTGACTCCAGATCTTGTAGGCAAGGTTATAAGCAGGGTCAAAGACAAGTTAGATTATGTTCATATATCGGCTGGGAGGGATGGACCACTTGGCGGGTCTTCAAGCTTTTACTATAAGAGACCGAGCTACTTAGAGGAAGCTAGGATAATAAGAGATTACGTTAAGGACTTACCCTTATTCCTCGTAGGATCTGTTACGACTGTTGAAGAAGCAGACAAGGTATTGGAAATAGCCGACGCTGTGGTCTTAGGGAGACAGATCCTCGCAGACCCAGATTGGGTGGTAAAGGTAAAAGAGGGGAAGCCCATTAGGTATTGTATAAGATGTAATCAACTGTGCAGGTTACTTTCTACAAGAGAGGTTCGTTGTGATGTAAACCCAGAATTAGGTTGGGAAATTTTACCTCCTATGGAGAAAGGAGAAGGACTTGTGAGGGTAGTAGGCGGGGGGTTAGCAGGACTTGAGGCTTCAAGAGTTTTGTCCCTGAGAGGTTTCGAGGTCGAGCTTTATGAAATAAGCGATAAACTGGGTGGGGAGGTGAACGAGTATAGAGACCCTTATAAAAAGATGGAGTTCGGTAGAATTCTTCAATATTACGAAAGGGAATTGAAAAGACTAGGAGTCAAGGTTAGGTTATCTTCTACTACAGAGGATGCAGATTTGGTCATGATTCCCACTGAGTCGCAACCGAAGTTTACGCAATATAAAGGAGTCAGGATTCTTGTTGACTCCAACGTGTACGCTTATCAAGACTATGTATTCGAATGGGTCAAGTATAACGAGGTATACGTAACTGATAATATATATAAGGGTCTAGACAGAAATAGAGCCTACTTACTTAGAGAGAAATACAAGGAGTTAGGAGTTAGGTTTGAGAAACCTGACAAAGTAGAAGTAATAATTAGGGATATAAGAAGAGAACAGCCTTCAATAGGTAAAGCTATATCAAAAGGGTATTGGAGTGCGAGGTCGTTTAAGAAATAGGGGGAAGACATAGTAAGTTATCTGAGTACCTTTCCACCATCAGGCTAATCGTTCCCAGACACGCATTTTTGTAAAAATTTCTTTTTCTTTACATTCACATCTCACTAAGTCGAACATTCGTACTGCATATTAGAACGCTTGATCAGATCATGAGTCCAACGTTTAATACTTTTGATTTCAGCCTTGCAAGATATAATTATGAAGGGAAGAAAATTCGTACTATATTTAGTCCCCGCAGTAGTATTTCTTACTTCTTTGTATCTATCAATATTCAGTGTAACTATCCCAATAGCACAGACGTCTTCTCAAATAACAGTGTATAGAGTTACTGGGACTGGTGATCTCTCTAACCCCGGAACTGCGAGCTACTGGAACCAAATACCTTGGGAAAACATATCATTAACGGCTAATATTCCTAATGCTCCTACGTCAGGCCTTACACATTATATTTTAGTGAAGTCCGCATGGAATGGTACGTGGATTTTCGTGCTCGTTAAGTGGTATGCCCCAGAGCCTGCATTCGGTGCGTGGTCTGCATCTTTGGCCGGTGTATATCCATACGCTTCAGGCCCTGGCGTTAATGATATAATAGAATTGACACCTGGAACAAAATATGCCTTAGAGTCCAATTACACGAATTATGTTTCAATTATTAACGGAAAAGAGGAGACTGGAAGAATTGTGTTTAACCTTTCTGGGGTACTTTTACCAGCCCCTAATGGCACACAGATCTCAGTATTATCAAATGGGACTATACTATACTATGGCTCCCTTAGAGGTATAGAGGATTTATTATATACTTATGGCATGTTTTATGGATATTATACAAATTCTTCATGTTATTACCCTGATAGAGTTGCCATGATGTGGTATTTGGGGAATAACGTTCCGACTAAGGATGGTATGAACTTAGGAGGAGAGCAACCAGGAGAGGTTTTCGACGGGTTCACATTTAAGAATGCTGGCGGGTCATTAGTACAACAAGGTGGAGCTGCAAATATATGGATGTGGGTATCTGGCGCCACATGGAATAATTCTACTTATGATCCGGCATTTAAGGCTAACATATGGGAGAATTTAACGTTTCTTAATGGTACTGGAATTCCTTACACTGATCAAGGGGATCACGGATTTGCTGTACCATTATATACTAACAATACAAACTTATATGAAGTAGATACTGGCGGAATCTGGTATACTCCGGTCACAAGCAATAGTGCAGAGGTAAACGGTTCCCTATTCTTCATTTGGACCGGTGCTAAATACCAAAGCGGCTACTGGTGTGTGGAGTTCGCAAGACCTATGGCCGTACCCAGCGGATATATGCCTTGGATGGTTAATATTACAACAGATAAAACTTATTATGTAGCGTTTGCGGTATGGCAGGGTAAGTTAGGAGAGACACTATTCGATAAGTCGATAACTCCCAGCTTCCTGCAACTAACGTTAGTGAACTCACCACCTACCTCAACAACTTCCAGTGCAGCGCCGAGTCTGCTATCTTCCCCATCAGCAATAGTCACAATAGTAGGTACGATAATCGCAGTACTTGCGGTTATAGTCATTTACGTGGTGTTTAGGAAATGATAGATAATAAACTCAAGTCCAACGTTTATTTATACCTTATTTTTACTTGGTATAATTTTTCTTTCAATGTATCAATTCATTACTCCGATTTCTTACTTACCCATCACAATCCCATTCGAGGAGTTTATGTTTAAACTGGGTCTATTGGGCATTTATCTTTCCACTATTTCGTTAGGAATACTCACTTTATTATCGAAAGAAAAGCTAGCTCAAGCAATAGGTCTGGTCTTGGTTCTCTCCCTTTTCTTGTCATTAATCCCTAACTACAACGTATCCCTATGGTGGGATTTCTTAGAAATCTTCGTCTTCGTCGGTGGTTCAGCACTGGGTATCGAGTACCTCTACAGAAGTAAGAGGTGGCTATTAATCCCTGTCCTAGCTGTAGTTGAGTTCGGTGAGATAGAAGGGATAAGTGAAGACTTTTTCCACACCTTTATTGATACCAGCTTCTTAACGTTACTAGCACTCTTAGTGATCTCTGGTTTTTCATTGCTCTTTTATAAATGGAGACCTAAACGCCTACTGATATCTCTGGCGGTAGGAGTACCAGGGTTGTTGCTATATTTGCCTCTTTACTTCTTAGTCCTTAAAAACAGGTTTATGGAGATTATTTTCGCTATGGTATTCCCAGCTGTTTATGGAATAAGCCTAAACAACCCCGATAACATTCCTGCAATGGTATTGCTCTATGCCCTAGCGATGTTCTTGTCTTTAGCTCTAGGATATTACGTGGATCTGTATACTGGCTTAGGTTTTTACATGATAGTTACCACGGTCTTTCTAGGGATTACTGGGTTCCATCTATTATTGTATATGGTGTTCCCGTTGATCGGCTTCTACTTTATGAATGTTAAGGGTGAAATCAGTCCAACGATTAAAGATTATATCGTGTCGATAAGAAGATATAATTTAAAGAGGTGAAGTGACATTCCCCTTAAATTCAGGCTCGGAAAGGAAGTTAAAGGCGGGCTTTCCTATGCTGACTATTTGTATCTCAAGAAAATAGCACGAGCTTTCAGGATACACAAATTCGATGAGAAGGAATTCGCCAAAAAGGGAGAAGATTATCTCTTTAACTTCATAGACAAGAATGTAGGGCCCGTTGACGAGAAAAGAAGGAGATTTTTACAAGGGATTTTAATTGGGGTTTCTGCTGCGGTAGTTGCCGGAATAATTCCAGGGCTAAGAGTCCTGGTTCCACCCGTTCAGTCTGTCTCAGGATTTCCCAAAACACTAATAGTTGACTCTTCAGGAAATCCGATAAAGGCATCATCAATACCCGTTAATAGTCCAATAATAATGCTCTTCTCATATCCTCTCCAGAACGAGATAAACTTCCTTTTAAACTTGGGGGATAAGAATGGTAATCCAGTTGAAGTTCCACCAACTACAGTTTTAGTACCTCAAACCGGGGATAAATACCAGTTCCCAGGTGGGGTAGGTCCTAATAAGTCGATTGTAGCATATAGTGCGATTTGCCAGCATTTAGGCTGTGAGCCTCCATATATACATTTCTATCCTCCTAAATACGTCAACATATCTCAAGTAAATGCACCGGAGCCTAATACTTTAACAGTTGAGGCAGTTCAAGCTGCACAGAAGGAGAATTTACCTGCAATTATTCACTGCGATTGTCACGGCTCTACTTTTGATCCATACCACGGTGCTGCTGTACTAACTGGCCCAACTGTGAGACCCCTGCCAGCTGTAATTTTGGAATGGGATAGTTCAACAGACTATTTGTACGCCGTAGGTTACGTTGGTGTGCCTGTATATCCTGCAGGAAGTAATGGAGTTCCGTCTAATGATCCCTCAACTGATCTTGATGAGTCACAATTCGGTTCTTCAGTAGGTGATAAGACTAGTATAAGTGAATCTAATCCGTTCTCATGAGGTGAGGGTTTGTGTTCGAACGTGTGAGAAATTGGTTTAAAGAAAGAATAAATATGGATGATCTCCCTTTTTTTAGAACTCCAGACTATATGTATCACGTAGGGGACTGGTTAGGAGCTCTCGTAGCGGGAGCGTTTTTCTACACTGTAATCTCAGGATTAATACTTTTACTCTATTACAACCCTGAAGCCGGTTATCAAGCAACTCAAACAGTTATCAACCAAGTACCTTATGGCTCAGTTGTTCTTTACAGTCATTTGTACGGAGCTTATGCCATGATTATACTAGCTTATGTTCACATGTTCAGAAATTACTTCGTTGGAGCTTATAAGAAGCCTAGAGAGTTGGTTTGGATTTTAGGAGTATTGATGTTATCTTTAACGTTGGGGACATCCTTCCTAGGTTATAGCCTTATAGGTGATGTACTAGCTACCAGTGCAGTAGATGTTGGAGCAGGTATTCTCTCTGGAATCGGCTTAGGCTCACTTGTTCCTATATTCTTCGGGAACTATTCCGCTGGTGATTATAGCAGAGTCTTAGCACTCCACATAATCCTAGTTGCATTAATCGGTCTACTCTTTGTAGTTCACTTCTTCCTAGCAGATATTCAATACGGAATGATGCCGTCAAGAAAAGTAAAAGACAAAGCTCCAGCTGTGTACCCAAAGGCTCAATGGTCAAAGTTTAACCCGTGGTGGCCCAGAAACTTCATATATATGATGTCGTTAGTATTTATGACTTGGGGATTTATACTAATTATACCGGACTTACTGGTTTACGTAAACGGATTACCACAGATAGCAAATCCCTTCCTAAATCCTAAGCCTGCTCCACCGCCTAACAGTCCAGCAGCTGCTTCAGTGACCACTTATCCACCATGGTTCTTCCTATTTATGTACAAGATAGCAGACTTCCCGGCTTCGTTAACAATAGACATAGTAATAGGAGTGTTTATTCCATTGATATACTTGCTAATAGTTCCCTTTATAGATAGAAGCGATGAATTACATCCGCTTAAGAGAAAGTTATTTACTTGGATAGGTGTGGTAATGATGGTATTTCTGATACAGACTAGCCTATGGGGGGACTTAGCTCCCGGAGTGCCGGTAACGTGGAACGAGGTATTCGAAGCTTACCTACCACCAGCTGTTATCAGTGCTGTTGGGATATTACTGATTCCATCCAATCCGAGGTTGAACTCTAAAGCACTGGCTAATCCTTTCACAATGCTGGGGTTCGTGGCGATTACATTACTCTTCGTGGGTTCGATCTTTGAAGTTATGTCCTCACCAAGTGTAGCGGACGTAATACTGGTGGGACTATTTGGCTCCATGTTCGTGACATTAGGAAAGATGTTAAGCCCCTACGTAGCAAGGACTGAGAGCGGGTCGGTAGAGAAGGCGTCATTATCTGCTGATGAATCTAGATTAGCCGTGAAGAAGAACTTGGCCCAAGTAATAATGTTGATCCTCTTGGTAATCGCAATAATTATAGCTGCGGATATGTGGAGTATACCGGCTACTGGCTATTACTCTAACTTATTTGGCGTGGATCTAGGATTGCTATTCTTAATAGCGGGTGAGGAGTTCTCGCTGTACCATTACGTAGTTTATAAAAAGCCCGTAGAACCGGAGGAGTGAGAAAAATGATTAACGTAGGTTTTTATTATAAAGTTAAAAGCGGTCACGAGAAAGAGTTCGAAGAGACGTTTAAGCATGTTAATGAGTACTTGAAGTCATTCCAAGGTTTCAAAGGTGCTAGGCTTTACAAGAGTGTTGATAATCCTTCCGAATACCTGATATACAGTGAATGGGATAGTCTCGAGGCCTTTAGAAAATTCATAGATAGTCAAGCTTATAGAGAGACTGTAAATTACGGAAAGAGTATAATTGAAGGTAGGCCTCATCACAAGGTCTTCCAAGAAGTAAATAGCTAATTTTTAAAACATTTTTTCAAAAGTTATTCATCTTATGACTCAAGTTATACACTAAAACATTTTAATACCTTTAGTTTAAAACTTCTTTTAATAATTCAATTTAATATCGTGAGTTCATGAATAATTTGAAATTGTTTTTAATAATAATGATAAACTCTTTAGATTTCTCACGCTATCTAGTTGAATGATTTTCAATCTTCTAACTAAAAGATTTTACGAAAATTGAAGTTATAAAAAAAGTTTACCTTGAGATAATAATTAAATCTGTGATCTCATTATTTCTTTTGGCTACCAGACTGACCTGATTGGCCTTGACCTTGTGCCTTCTTCTCTTTCTTAGCCATACGGGTCTATTATATTTCTTAATAGACAAGTTATTAAGCTAATCTACCGTTAAACTTGGTAAATGTTTACGCAAAGAATAACATAAATTATAAGATATTGATGTAAATTCTATTCATTAAGAATTAAACATTTGATGAAATATATCCGTTCAATAAATGTAAAATGTTTTCATATCCCTTAAAATTCGAGGTAGGTGTTACCGAATCATCCCTAGCATCTACCTTGTTCTCTAAATAAAGAAACAATTTTGTAAAATCTATATTTATTTTTTTTTTTGATTAGTAGTATTTAGAACCTATCTTTATTAGTCTAATGTCGCTGTATATGTGTTAAATAATTTTTAATGAGAATTTTTAAAAATACACATTAGATAGAAAAAATATGTACGAATGCTGTAACACGACATTTGAAACCTTAAATGAGTTTAAGAAACACATTAAGAGCAGGAGGACACATAGTTTAACTAAGTCGAATGTTATAGACATTAACCTTCCAAGAAGTATTGTTTACTCCATGATTTCAAATAGGGATTTCTTCATGCGAATGTTAAACCTTGCTAGTCTAGATAATAATGATAAGTTTCTCTTACTAATACCTACTAAAAAGGACGTCTTAGGGAGCACCTTTAAAAGATCTCTAGCTGTGAGAGTTGAAGGACCAAAGTCGGATAAAGGTCTTCCTACTTACGTAATTTATGCAGGTAACTTAATTTATAAAATAAGTTTTAAAGTCGATTCTTTAGGTGAGAGTAAGACTAGAGTCTCCCTAATTTCAACCTTTGAAGCAGACATTGGTAGGCTAGGTACTTTATTGCCTAGTGTAATAATTAAGAAATTGGGCATTTTGCCATTACCTGGTAAAATACTCGAAGAGTTTGAAAGAGAAATTAGGATCTTGGATTTACGTGGTTATGGAGTCCCATCAAGTAAGTAGTTACTATAGATTTACTGAAAATGTGAATTTGTGGTGTTTATCATATCGACTAAAACGAAAAGCTAAGGACTTAAGAAAGCCGATAAACTATGATAAGATCCCCTTTGGGATTTAATAAAAAAGTTCAGTAATTAATTTTAGTCCTCGTTACGGTCACAATCATATGAAAAAATTACTGGTTATTTTTATTACCTCAACGTCCTTTTTCCTCAGCTATTTCTCGAGAATTGCGTGGAGCATCGTCTCAGTGTACTCTTCATTAAAGCCTACACCAGTAGAGGATAGTTTAATCTTCTCCCTAATTTTTTCTTGGCTACGTAATAGTACAAGTTCCTACAGGGGTTGCAAGTAATAGATATCCAAGGACTGTTGCCTTAGCTTCTCTAGCAGGACTGAGTGCTGCCTCTCTATTGTTGGGGGGTATCTACTAATATATCTGAAGAGTATGTAGCTAGTATTCTTATGGGATTAAGTGCTGGTTGGATACATCCTACGACGATTAAAGTACTGTCAGCGTCCTTTTCAAGAGGAGAACTACCCGTTGTTATAGGATATTACAGCTTGGCGTGGCCCTTTCTATTGTGTTGTTAGGGCTTATCCTACCTTTCATTAGCCTAAATATCGGATGGAGGTTTGCTTACTACTTGATCGCTTTGGTCTCGTTTTTAATAGCACTGTCCTATTTACCGTTGGACGTAAAAGTTGAGTTTAAGAATAATGGTGGTATACTCACAGTTGTCAGAAACAGAGATGTAATTACTGTAAGTTTTTCCGGCTTTCTCTTCTTCTTGTCGTATTGGATAATAACGTTGTATGCGTATAAGTATTTTCTTGACATAGGGTTGAATGCATATATTGCTGGTTTCGCCTATTCATTGTTAGCCTTTGCTGGAATTCCATCTACAGTGATAGCTGGTTACATAATAAGGAATATAGGAGTTAAGAGTACACTTACTATATTAGAGTGTATTTACGGAATGTTGACTATATCCTTAGCCTACTTCATATCGGAGATTCAAGTAATGATGATCACGACTTTGATGGGGTCTGTCAGATTTGTGATCACTCCTGCCAATTCTAGTGCAGTATCGTTAATAGACGATAAGAACGCAGGAAGCATATCAGGTTTCGCTAACTTTTTCTGGCAAAGTAGTGGGATAGTAGCACCTATAATAGCTTCAATAGTAATTTCAGCTCTTGGATTTCATCTGCTATGGGTAATTTGCGGTATAATAATTCTTATCTCAGCTATCTCATATCACATTCTACTAAGAATATAGTGGAAGGCAGAATTTGAAAACTTAGAATCTCTTTCGAATTGGCAAATCAAGCTTTTAACTTCTATGACTCTGTTATCGTATTAATATAAATGGAGTTTATAAATAACGGTATTAGATCAACGTGCATTTTCTCTTCTTTTTATTATTAAAAAAGTTATTCTCATAGAATATATATAGAATAGAACTATAACTATAGAGAGTGTTAATTCTAAGTATTTAAAAAAGGTAATAGAGGTCAATTGATATAAAAGAAAATCAGAAAATGAGGAGATAGCTAAAGGAAAAATATAAGCCCATACAGCCAGGTTAGGTTTCAAATTTCTTCTAGATATTGCTATTATTAACCCTACTGTTAAATTCCACAGTTCAAATCCGAACAGAATAATACCAAGTGTAATAGATACTTTTTCAGGGAAATATAAGAAGTCTAGGAAATTATAAGAAGGGAAAGTAAGAATATTCATTGCTAAGATACTTGATGCACCCACTGGGATCATTACCACGGAAGGATGTCCTTTAAATGTTAAGTGAGAAACTAGTGCAATTGAACCTAAAAACATAAATTGAAAGAATGCTATTCCAAAACTTATTAACATAATGAAATAAACCACCTTAGTATAGAATAAGGATATGTAAGGAAGATGAGGTGGGAGAAGACGTGCACTAAGTAAAACATTAGCAGAGAGAGCTAAAGAAGGAACTAAAATGGTGTAGTTCAAGTCTTCTTGCCTTAAGGTCCGAGTAAATAATATATACCCGGTGAATACGTTCACCGCGAAGACTTCCGAGTAACCTATAAAATATAGGATTAGCAAGACATAAGCCGTGTTCGCGTTAACTCCTATATAGACCGTAAAAAAGGCACCGATGATGAAAAGGATTACTCCTAGAAATGCTGAAAGTGCTATGCGTGTAAGGTTTTTTAGGTCTTCTTGTATAGATTGTCTGTTCTCGATATAACCCTTAACCCATAGTATTAGGATCGATAAAAAGGCAAAAATAGCAAGAAAGTATATTACTTTCCCTATTTCGAAAAGTAGCACGTTATTAAATAATATTGAGTTCATCCATGAGATAAGAGATAAGGCGAAAATTCCTATCACGAACGGAAACCATTCCAAGCTCACACGCATAGCATAGTGGTCATTATTAGATTATTTAGATTTTACGTAGTTATAAATTAAGCAATAAAGTTAATAGTTTGAAATCCTATTGTTCGGCTTGAAATTTTCCTCTTGTAAATAATTTACTATTATAAAATAAAATTAACTTTTACTTATTAGTTAAATTTTGAACGTTAAAGTTGCCTAAGAAGTAACTTCTAGTTAGATTTAAACCACACTTCACTCTACCAAAGTAATTTCTATAAATATTGAGTAAATTGTTTATTCTAAGATAAAAATTTTTCTCTTCACATTCTTACGGGTTAGTGGTATTAATTTAGACTAATCAATGGATCCAAATCCGGATTTGTATATATCTTTACTAATAAGTTGGAGATTGTATAGTTTACATTATTATATTTTGTTCCGGCTAAACAGAACTCTGGAACTTGGAAATCTGGTACACCGTTACCGTCATAGTTTTTATAACTTCTATTTGTTCGTCCTCTGCAGCAAACGGATAGCTTAAACAAGCGTAAGGTTTAAATGAGTTTATACTACGCATCCAGTCCTTTTGAAACTTACAAGATCTAGGTAATAAGTAAAATCCGTTCTTCCTCTCCAACTTAATTCTCAAATGCCTTTGCATTTCTTCATAATCGTAGTGATATACGGGTACTGGTAAACCGATCTTACAACATTTACCCCACTAGTTCTGCACTCATTCACTAAATTAATTATATTATTCATTGTAATTGGTAGATTATAGAGTAAATATCGAATTTTGCAATAGGCGTGTTGTATCCCTTGAGGAACTTGATGATCTCCTTAAGGCTGTTAACATCGCTTTTTAGAGCTTTTTTAGTAAGGACGTTTATAATATCGGCATTAATTGCTGACTATTTCAGAAAACCAGTTCACAGTAGATCAATTGCTCCCTAATTAGAGCACTAAAATAAATATAATAGCTTATTCGCCTCTTAGCACTTCACAAATAGTTCCCCTGCTCCTAACAGTTCAGTTTAATACTTTTAAAGGTATAATTTAATATTCTCAAAATTTCTCTTTAGTTTTGGCCGGTCTCATAAAAATTAATGTTCTTGATCCAAGCGTAATATATGAAACGGTAGTTTAGTATTTGAAGCTTCACTGCTTAACATAGGTAATATCATGCTAATAATCTTAATTTATACTATGCAAGGGGTTATTCTCTCTAAAGGAATTCATCAAAAAAAATTATTTCTATGTTATAGTTTTTAGCATCATTAATGATTTTATCGTCTACGTTAGGAATTATTGAATTATTTGGTCCGCTCTGGTTTAATAATAGTAGAAATACTAGCCTTATTTTTTCTTTGTTAATCTGGTTATAATCTATTACTTCATTTATTATATCTACTATCTTTTTTTCCTCTTGTACTACATATAGCAGGATTTTACTATTATCTGCTAACTCGATGATATAATCAAACTCCACTTTACCTATTTTACTTTTTCTTCTTGTGGCTACTATATCAGGATGATCACTTATTTTTTCAAGGAGTAGTAATAGATATTTTTGTATCAACCATTCCTTAATTATTTCCTGTTCAGTAGTTAGTGGCCTAGAACATTTTTCACAATAAATGTAATTATGAGGATTTTTATGTCCACAGAATTTACATTTTTTATATCGATAAGTATATCTTAACTTATTTTTTATAGATTTTAATTCTATAGGTAATCTAAGTGGTTCTTCTTCCATTTTATATCACCTAGTTAACCAATCTGTGACGTTTCTATATGTTAACATAGCATATAGTGTCATGGGATATATTATGAATAATCCAATTAAACCTAGAATTACAATGTCGATGAATTTTATTCTTAATTTTTTAATTTCTTCTTTATCTAGCTTCATTAATTCTATTGCAAGGGCAAAATTAAAACCTAACCCTATTAAAAAAATCATTAATGATAGTAAAAAGACAGGAATATTTAGTCCAGTACTTAGCAGAATGCTTTCATCTAATATGTTTACTACTTGCACATTAAGGAATAACGTTTGAATTAGGGCTGCTGTAAAAGATACTGGCGATAACAAGTAAGTTATCTCTTGAAATCTATATCTTCTTGGAGCTTTAAAAAACAATCCAGTTTTTATGTCTTTGATAAGATACAAATAACCACTTCTAGCCCATCTCAGTTGCTGGGTAATAAACTTATACAAAGTAGGCTCTGCGGCAGATCTAGCAATTGCAGTAGATTGATATACTGTTTTGTAACCTTGTTCATTAGCAAAATATGTTAACGCTCTATCATCTGCTAATATTATTTTACTATTTCCCCACGATTCTAATAGTAAGTTTTTTATATTTTTGATAAGAAAGTCTCTTCTATACGCAGCAATTTTTCCGTCTATTACAACCAAGAATCCATTCAACATTTTGCATACTACATCCCTTGCTAGTTCTATTATTTGTCCCATCACGTAGGACACTCTACTGCCAGTGTTAAATAATAGTGGATGTCCTTGTACACCAGCCACTTTAGGATCAGCAAATGGTTTTATAATTTCATCAATTGTATTAGGTTCCATAATGGTGTCACTATCTAATTGGACTATTATATCTCCAGTAGCTACTAGCCATCCCAATGCTAGAGCACCTCTTTTTCCTAATTTTTTACCGTGAGAAATGAGAGATATTCTGATACTTGGGTACTCTTGTTGCAGTTTTTTAATTAATTGTTCCTCTTCTTTTCTACCATCATCACAAACTATTATAATTTCGTCTGGCTTATTATAGATTGCACTTCTTATTGCCTTTTCTAGTATAGATAACTCTTCTTTGTACTCTGGAATTACTACACTGACCTTAACTTGATCCCTACTTAATCCTTCTTTGTAAGGTTTGTATCTTTTAGCTAGAAATCCTCTTATTGTATATCCTATAATAAGAAATATCATTAAATGAAACGGCCAATATATAAATTCATGAGTAAATAGCATATAAACTAGCTCCAATAACTCAAATAGCATTATTGTGCTAATACTAACCGAAATGGATATAAAAATCTTTTTCCTTCATCCTACCTAAAAATAGAAAAACCATCTTTCCAATTCTCTTAGTTATCTTGCTAAATATCTAACTAGTTACCTACTCCTAATACTTTAAACCAGGAAATTACATTAATCTTATAACTTTATTTTAATTATATATATTATACACTATGTTTATTGAACTGACTTAGGCTAATTAGTTATTCTAATTACTAGTAATTTAAGGAAATTATTAATAGTAGATTAATTTAATCAGTCTAAATAGGTTAATGTAAGCTGAACAAATCCATGTATTATTAGCATATTTTTATTCTTAAATATCGAATTTAACACATTCAATAATATCATTCGTAAACAAAAGCTTTATATGTAATTACTTTTATTTTTTCTCCTGACAAATAGTATTAGCTATGAAGCTTTATATATAATTACTTTTAATTGTCTTTTTGAGAAGAAATAGTATGAGCTTTGAAAGATATATTGACATTCTTAGAATAATATTAGTTACTCTTGTTACTTTAACAGTTCTAAATCTTAGTATTATAAATTCACATTCTTCTGATAGCGGGACGACCCCTTCGGTTTCATCAATTTTCCTTTCATCGTGGGCATCCCCTCCGAATACTCAAGGTTGTGGAATAATAAATATAAGAATATTCTTTACGGCTCCATCATTTGAGGCTGAACCCTTTGCCCTTAAGTTAGTTATTTCTTTACCTAAAGGAGTATATAATTCGAGCGGTGGTTCTTACATAATTAATTATTTCCCTATAGCTTATCAAAATTACATATCATATAATTTTAGCGTTACAATAAGCAGTAGTTTTCACTTAGGTTCTAAACTTAATTTTCAAGGCACTTTAATCTGGTTCTTATCCTTGTATAATGGTTCTTTACTACAGCAAGTTACGCCAATAAAATTCAGCTTACCCTATTTAGGTGAAATAGGAGTTAAAGTTATCTCTAATACCTCTTTTATTCATATAGGCTTAAATGATGTTCCTATAACCATAGTGAACGAGGGTAAAAGTCCAATGAAAAACGTACACTTATATGCAGATGGACAAACTGTTTATATACCTATCATTCAATCAGATTACACATTAAACTTACCTATCTTAATTTTACCTGATAATCAATTCCAATATAAGTTACCAATATTCTTAACTTATTATACCCCATACAATACATTAGAACACTACAATACAACATTAAATTTTATAATATTATACAACATGTCGAGCCCACTATTAAAGTATTATAACTTATTGTCATCTAATCCGAATTATCTGGAACCTGGTCCTAATTATCTAATTTTATATCTTAATAATTCCTTAGGAATACCATTTAACTCATCATGGCTATTAATAAGCAAAGACAATAATATAATAAATTCATTTTTCATACAAAATTGGAGTTCAGGTAGAGTGATTAAGATTTTCTTACCTATAAATATAACTAATTTTACCACTAATTTAGTAAGACTAAATCTTATCTTACTAACCAATAATCAAACTACTTATAATCTTAGTAGTTTTAGTATTCCAGTACTGAACACACCTAGATTATCATTTAATATAATATATAAAAATAACATAACTTACTTAGAGATAATAAACAATTTAAACATTACTATAAATAACGTTAACGTTACATTTAAAGATCTATATAACAATCTAGAGTATAATTATACAGTGAGCGAGATTGGTGCGAAGGGCTCGTTTTTGCTTAAATTATATCATACGGTAAATGAAAGCAGAGAATATTTGGTATATGTTAAATTTAGAGCCTATAACTTTACTATTACAGAATGTAGTGGTATAAACATATATACAGCTAATCTTACATATACAGCTAATCTTATATTAACAAATTATAATGTATTTCTCTCTAATAATCCAAACACGCTATACTTATTAATAGGAATAAAAAATATAGGGACAGAACCTGCTCATGACTCATACTTACTTCTATATTCATACAATCCCCCGGGTTACGTATCGCCAATCGCACTTCAACTCGGAACCGTAAAACCGGGAGAAATGGTTTTTGAATCCGTTGAAATTTATATTGGAAATCCACTACCTAAAACGCTCTATATTTGCTTGGAATTAGTGTACAATAATAGTATCAATTTTTATGAACAAAACTATACGTTACAAATACCAATTAATACTTTATATCATCGTTACAATCCCTTTGTATACTATCTTAT